>JASJCF010000019.1 GCA_030066265.1 Acidimicrobiia bacterium
GCTCATGGCTCATGGCTCATGGCTCATGGCTCATGGCTCATGGCTCATGGCTCATGGCTCATGGCTCATGGCTCATGGCTCATGGCTCATGGCTCATGGCTCGGAAGCCGTCCCTGACCCGAGAACCCGGCACTGAACGTATGCTGCGACCCATGGAGGACAACTCGAATCCGGACGCCGAGTCGGTGACGCCCGAGATCATCGCCACCCCCGACGACGACGCAGCCACGAACGGCCAGCCGACCGTGACTGAGCCCTCGAAGCTCATCCGCATCGCCTCGATGACCCGAGCCATGCTCGACGAAGTGCGAGAGGCCCCGCTCGACGAGGCCGGGCGAAGCCGTCTGGTCTCGATCTATCAGGGCTCCATCGACGAGCTCAAGGAAGTGCTATCGGACGATCTCATCGACGAGCTCGATGCGGTGTTCGTGCCCATCACAGAGAACCCGAGCGAGGCTGAGCTCCGGGTCGCACAGGCCCAGCTCGTCGGTTGGCTCGAAGGGCTCTTCCACGGCATCCAGGCCTCGTTGATCAGCCAGCAGATGGCGGCGACGGCGCAGCTGAACCGGATGCGCGAGCAGCGCGCTATCGAGCAGGGCGTACCCGAGCGAGGCGACGGCCTGTACCTGTAGGACTACGGTCGCCACCCGGTAGGCTCGCATGATGGCGCTGTACACGCTCCACACACCGCCCCCGATGGACGACCCGGTGATGATCATGGGATTGTCCGGTTGGGGCGATGCCGCCTCTGCGGCCTCCGACGCCGCCGATTGGATCGGCGAGGACGGACAGCCGATCGTCTCCTTCGATCGTGACTCGGTCTTCGACTATCGATCCAACCGGCCTGTGCTCCGCCTGTCCGGCGGAGAGCTCGAGTCGCTGACGTGGCCGAGAATGGAGATCGTGCACGTTCGACCTTACGGTCGAGATGTCCTGGTGATGGTCGGCAACGAGCCCGACTATGCCTGGTCCGGCATCTGTGAAGCACTGAGTACGGTCGTGCCTGCCCTGGGTGTCACCAAGCTGGTCACCCTCGGTTCGGTCCCGACGCCCATCCGCCACAGTCTCGAGGCCACCGTCTTCTGCACGACGGGTGACCCTCGCTTGCTGTTGCCGTCCGATGAGATGCTGGTGGACGAGATCGCCGTACCCGCAAGCGCAGGGACCGTGTTCCGAGCCGCCATCGACGATGTCGGGATCCCCACGATCGGCTACTGGGCCCAGGTTCCCCAGTACATCGGCCGCCCCTACCACCCCGCAATCGCGGCGCTCCTGCGAAAGGCGGGTGGCCAGCTCGGATTCGAATTCGACCTCACCACGATGGTCGAAGATGCCGTCGATCAGATCGAACGCCTGGACGAGATCCTCGAGCGGCGCTCCGACGCCCGCGAGTTCGTCGAGGGTCTCGATGTGAGTGTCGGTACCACGGCATCGTTTCCCGAGGATCTGCCCACGGCGGACGAAATCGCCGACGAGGTCGCCGAGTTCCTGCGCGAGGCCGAGAACGACGATTCCTGAGTCCTGCCCGGCGGTGGGCCTACACGTCGACCGGGCCCCGCATGCGCGATGCGGATTGCCTCCGTGTCAGTTGCTGAGGATGCCGACGAACAGCGTGAGGACGATCAGCGCAGCCGTCACGGCGATCATCGCCCACACCGACCATGTCAGGCTGCGGATCGACTTGACCTGGTCGCGGATGGCTGCCGTGAGCTGAGCGATCTCGACGTCCGATGGCGAGGCGGTCTGCGACGTCGCGGGTGCTGTGCTCTGCACTCGTGTCGGTGCCGATGCTGTCGCTCGGGCGGAGGTCCCTGCGGTGGTGGCACGGGTTCCGCGCTCGCTTGCCTTGCGGTCCGAGGGCGTGCGATCCGACGGCTTGGCACTCGACGACGCGGGCGGCGCCTCCGTCGGAGCGAACGGAGCGATCTCGGTGGAAGACCCTGCGGCCCCGGTGGCGGCGTCGGCCGATGAAGCACTCGATGACGCAGCCGCTGCTGCAGGCGACGCCGAAGACGTGTCGGCGGCCTCTGCGGGGACCAGGGTCAGCTGCTCGCCGTCGGTGGGATGGCCGAGGTAGCAGGTCGTCGAGCTGTCGACGGCGGTCACGGTGATCCGCCGACCGTCCACGAACGTCCCGTTGCGCGAGCCGGCGTCCTCGACCTTCCATCCGGTCCCATCGTGCTTGATCAGGGCGTGACGCCGCGAGATGCCGGGTCGCACGATCCGGATGGTCGACGAAGCATCGGAACCGACGAGCGCTGTCGAATCGTCGTCGACGATCGTCTCTTTGCCCTGGTGGATGACCGTGAGTGGCACCGTGTCCCCTTGCGCTGTTCCTCCGGGGCAGGAGGGTAACGCGGGCCCGCAGAAGACCGTGTATCCCGGTCTGGCCAATCGACCATGGACTCTCTAGCCTGATGCGAAGCCCACGCTGGAGGATTCCGGAACCGATGAAGGTCGCCGACGTGATGACGACGGAAGTCAAGACGATCGAGCCTGATGCTCCCCTCAAGGAAGCCGCCATGGTGATGGTGCGATCCGGCGTGAGTGGGCTGCCGGTGGTCGACGACGATCGCAAGGTCGTGGGCATCATCACCGAGGCCGACTTCGTGACGGCGGAGGCAAATCGATCGTGGGGCCGCCAGCGGCGCCGGCTCCTGGCGAATCTCTTCGGAGAGGCCGAGACACACGAAGCGAAGACCGTGGGCGACGCCATGACGCCGGATCCCGCCACGATCGATCGCAACAGCTCGGTGACCGAGGCGGCACGCACCATGACGGACCTCGGGGTCAAACGGCTGCCCGTGGTTCTGGGTGACGGCACCATCGAGGGCATCGTGTCGCGGGCCGACGTGATGGCTGCGTTCGCCAGAGCCGACGACGAGCTCGCGGCCGAGATCCGCGACGACGTCGTCCTCGGGGTGTTGCAGCTGCACGATGCAGACATCGACGTCGAGGTTCGCGACGGCGTTGTCGCGCTGCGCGGGGTGGTGCCACGACAGTCCGACGCCCGGTTGCTCGAGGAGCTGACCGTTCGAGTCGAAGGCGTCGTGTCCGTGGACGCCGAGGTTTCGTGGGAGCACGACGACGCCGCAGAGGAATCCTGACGAAACGTGAATCCGGAATAGGACCCGATTCCGAATCGCTGTTATGACGAGCATGAGAGAGGAACCCAACACCGTGCTGACGCTGAGTGATCTCATGTGGGAACCCGACGTGAGCTGGCGTGCCGATGCCGCTTGCAGCGGCGTCGACAGTGACGTCTTCTTCCCAGCCTCGGAGGAAGACGAGCAAGCCGTCGCCCAGGCGAAAGCCATCTGTGCGGAGTGCCCCGTTCGGGAAGCCTGCCTCCAGTACGCATTGGCGACCAACCAGTCCGCAGGCGTGTGGGGCGGCCTCGACGCCGGCGATCGGCGCAGGATGCGTCGCAGAATCCGCGATCGCGAGCGTCGAAAGGCGTCGTGACCGAACGCTGAGGCTCGACAGCCTCTCGACGTCCATACCCTGCACCGATGCGACGGGTCCTTGTCAGCGTCGCCGTGTTCGTGGCAGCAGCTGCGGTTCTCGTGCTCGAGATCGTCGCTGGCAGGATCATGGCTCCCTATGTGGGTGTGAGCCTCCAGACCTTCACCGGCATCATCGGCACCATCCTCGCGGCGATCGCCCTCGGGGCCTGGGCCGGAGGACACCTCGCCGACGAACGCGACCCGCAGCGTCTCATGGGCCCCGTGCTCATCGCCGGTGGAGTCCTCGCCGTCGTGTCGCCTGCCTTCGTGTACGTGGTGGGCCCGGACCTCGCAGGGGAGGGCCCGGTCCCCATCATCGTGCTCGCCGCCGTGGGCTTCTTCCTCCCCGCTGCAGTGCTGTCCATGGTCACACCGATCGCAGCCAAGCTCTCACTCGACACCCTCGACGAGACCGGCTCCGTCGTCGGCTCCCTGTCGGCGTTGGGAACGGCAGGTGCCCTCTTCGGGACCTTCATCACCGGGTTCGTTCTGATCGCAGCAATGCCCAGCCAGCCGATCACCTGGGTGGTGGGAATCGTGCTGGTGACCCTCGGTGCCGTGTTCTCGTGGTCTGCATCGAGTGCGCCCGCATTCGTCGGCATCGCAGCCGTGCTCGTGGCCATCACGGGTTCGGCGGCATTGGCCGCCCCGTGTGATTACGAGACCGCATACTCGTGCGCCATCGTGGCGGATCGGAGTGACCGGCCCACCACCAAGGCACTCATCCTCGACACCTTCGTGAACAGTGTCGTGGATGTCGAAGACCCGACCTACCTGTCCTCCCGGTACACGCGAGTCATGGATGCGGTTGTCCAGGCCCAGCTCCCGGATGGACCCCGCCATGTGGTGTACATCGGTGGAGGCGGGTTCACCCTCCCGCGGTACTACGAGGCCACGGCGGGCTCGCTCGCCACGGTGCTCGAGATCGACGACTCCCTCGCCCAGATCGCCATCGACGACCTCGGTCTGGTTGCGGGACCCTGGCTGTCGATCGTCGACGGCGACGCGCGCCTCGGCCTGCTCTCGTTGGCGGCGGGGCAACATGACGTTGCGGTCGGCGATGCGTTCAGCGGGAGGTCGGTGCCGTGGCACCTGACGACGGAGGAATTCCTGGTCGACATCCGGGATCGCCTCGTGCCCGAGGGCCTCTATGTCGTCAACGTCATCGACCATCCGCCGACCGACTTCGCACGAGCCCAGCTCGCGACGATGACGCAGGTCTTCGACCACGTGGCGGTGGTCGCGCCGGCCACCTACCTCGAGTTTGAGCGCGGAGGGAACTTCGTCCTGGTGGGGAGCTCGGTGCCGATCGATGGCGATGGCATCGAACGGCTCGTGCCCGAAGGGGAGATGGTGCTCGTCGACGGAGCCGCTCGGGACTGGGCGGACGGCGCCGTGATCCTCACCGACGACTTCGCCCCGACTGATCAACTGCTGAGCAGGCCGTGAGGCTCAATCCAGGCGGAGGATGAGCTCGTCGATCTCCTCGTCACGGGCGCTTGCGAAGCCACGATCATCACCGACCTTGACGAACCCGCACTTCTCCAGAACGCGACGTGATGCGACGTTGTCCGCGGCGACACGGCCGAAGAGCGGCCTCGTCTCTTCGATCGACAGGAATTGGCGGAGGGCGGCGGTGGCGACGCCCGAGCCCCAGGCGGCTCGATCGAGCCAGTAGGTCACCTCGCGGTCGCCGAACATCTCGAATCCGGTGACGCTGCCCACGACTTCGCCGTTGTTCAGGATCGTTCGGGTCGTGATGTCGGGATTGTGGAGCAGTCGATCCCAGTGGGCGTCGAACGCCTCTCGATCCGTCGGATCCGGAGGGGTGAACGCAGCCATCCACAACGCTTCAGCGTCCTGCATGTGGGCGAAGAACACGTCGAGATCCGCCTTGCGAACTTCCCTCAGCTCGATCGATGTGCCACCCATGTCGGGAACGCTAGACGCCATCGCGTGGGAGACCCTGCCTTCGAACGAGTCAGTAGCCTGACATCGTGCCTCGGCTCGATCCCGTCGTCTCGGTCGCACACCTCGCCAAGCGGTACGGGGACTTCGTAGCCGTCTCGGACGTGTCCTTCGATGTCGCCCCGGGTGAGATCTTCGGGATCCTCGGTCCGAACGGGGCTGGGAAGACGACCACCGTCGAGTGCCTTCAGGGCCTGCGTCACATCGACGGTGGTGAGGTGTCGGTGCTCGGCTACGACCCTCGCCACGATTCGAAGAGCATCAGACGTCGAACGGGATCCCAACTCCAGGAGTCCGCACTTCCCGAGCGCATGAAGGTGTGGGAGGCGCTGGACCTCTTCGGATCGCTGCGCACATCGGGTCCGAGCACGGAGCAGCTTCTCGACGATTGGGGCCTCACCGACAAGGCGGACACTCGATTCGGGAACCTCTCCGGAGGCCAGCAGCAACGCCTGTTCGTCGCCCTGGCGCTCGTGAACGATCCCGACCTGGTGTTCCTCGACGAGATGACGACGGGCCTCGACCCGTCGTCTCGACGAGTGGCGTGGGACCTCATCCGGCAGATTCGTGACACCGGAACGACGGTCCTGCTGGTCACCCACTTCATGGATGAGGCCGAGCGGCTCTGTGACCGCCTGGTCATCATCGACCGGGGAACGGTCGTTGCTGCGGGAACGCCGTCGGAGTTGATCGACCGGCACGGAGGAGGCGTTCGGGTGCGGTTCACCCACGATGGGAGCATCGAGGCGTGGCTGCACGGTGTTCCCCACGTCGGAGCTGTCAGCCGCGATCGCGATCGATATGAGGTTTCCGGGGACGGACCGGTATTGGCCTATGTGGCGGCCGCACTCGTGGAGCACGGAGTCGCGCCGGTGGACCTCCGCCAGGAACGCGCAACGCTCGAGGACGTGTTCCTCGCCCTCACCGACGGAGGTGACGCGGAGTGAAGCTGCTCGCGAAGATGTCCTGGCTCGAGCTGAAGCTGTTCCTCCGGGAACCGTTGACGGTGCTCTTCGCCCTGGCGCTGCCCTTGCTCGTGCTGTTCGTCATGGGCGGCGTCTTCGGCAACGATGTCGATGCCGCGTACTACCGAGGCGTGGGGTCGATGGACTACTACGTGCCGGCGTACATCGCTCTGGTGACGGCGTCAGTCGGGCTCATCAGCCTCCCGGTTCACATTGCCGGGAACCGGGACCGAGGGGTGCTCAAGCGGTACCACGCCTCGTCGATGCCGACATGGGTGGTCATCGGCTCATCGGTTGTGACGACATTCGTCATTGCGTCGATCAGCGGGCTTCTCCTGGTGGCGGTGGCGATGCCCGTTCACCGAGTGGTGTCGCCCGATCGGCTGGGGCTCGTGCTCATCGGGTTCGCCGCCGCCGCCTTGATGTTCGCATCGCTCGGTGTGCTCCTCGGGGCGGTGCTTCCCACGGCGAGAGCGGCTCAGGCGCTGGGTGTCCTGCTGTGGTTCGTGATGTTGATCCTCGGCGGCGCCGGCCCCCCGCCCGAGGTCCTGACCGGCGCCATGGGGGCGATCGGCGACGTGACGCCGCTGCGCCACGCAGTCCGCATCATGCACGACGGCTGGCTGTCGCTCGATGCCGGGCTCTCGTGGTTGCTGGTCGCAGGCTTGTTCTGCGTGTTCGCATCGGCCGCCTTGCGATTCTTCCGGTGGGAATGACGGAGCGAGCGGGGGGCAGCGACCTCAGCACCTCGCCGAGACGGTGACTGGACGGGCCCGATTCATCGTCGGACAATGGGAGGGAAGGGTCCCTGTGCCCCGGATTCAGTGGGGCCAGTGGAGATCCTCCCGGGGGATCGGAGTCAGCTGATGGCCAATGCACCCGATCGGGATGCGATCACCCGCCGTCTGGCAGAGATCGTCGACGAGCTCGCAGCGCTGCCGGACGGCCCGTCGTCGGAACGCTTCGCCCTGCTCACCGAGCGCGACGCTCTCCGTGCACAGGCACGTTCGGCGGTTGCCTCTGCCGACGATGACCGATCGACAGAGTCGCTCGAGGCCGAGCTGACCGAACTCACCCACCGCCGCCGATCACTCGTGCGATCCCGGGGCGGATACGTCATGGGTGACAGCGCCGATAGCGCCGGCCGGATCGGCGCTTCGCTGACGGCCATGAAGGGACGGACCGGCGCACCCACCGAGCTCGAACGACTCAATGTGCGCATCTCCCACATCGAGGACGTGCTGGCCAAACGGAGCGAGCCAAGCGATCCTTGATCTGGGTCCTGTCGGCGCCAGGCAGTCGGGCTCAGATCGTTGAGCGACTGGTCTGCGTCAGGCCTGCGTGACGTCGATACCGGTGATCGTGACGGGGTTGTTCGGGCGATCCTGCGCTCCGGTGGGTGCCTCGGCGATGGCGTCGACGACGTCCATGCCGTCGGTCACCTCGCCGAAGATCGTGTAGGCGTTGGGCAGTCCGTAGTCGGCGTGCATGATGAAGAACTGGGATCCGTTGGTGTTCGGGCCGGCGTTCGCCATTGCAAGCGTGCCGCGGTTGTACGACGTCTTGTCGTGGAACTCGTCGCGGAACTGATACCCCGGACCGCCGCGCCCGGTACCCGTCGGATCTCCGCCCTGGATCATGAAGCCCTTGATGGTGCGATGGAAGATGACGTCGTCGTAGAAGCCGTCGTTGGCGAGGAAGACCCAGTTGTTGACGGTCTGGGGCGCTGCGGACGCGTACAAGTCCACGGCGATGTCGCCGGCCGTGGTGTGGATGACGGCGCGGTATGTGGTGTCGAGATCGATGGTGAGCTCGGGCGGGGAGGAGTACTGCTTGGCCACGGGAGGTCCTTCCTAGACGGGATGCCGGAGTGGGTGTGTGCACGCCGAGGTTCGGCGGGCGGTCCCCGGCCGGCAGTCCCGGATGCTACCGGTGTGCGGCGGGCGGACTCCCGGGATGTCGGCTACGGCGGATCGTGGCTCCGTGGGATCCGGCCCCGTGAGCTGTCAGGACGCAGGAGACGCCGGCGCCGGGGCGGAGACTCGGGGTCGATGTGGTAGCCGGACCGATGAATGGCGACATGGTGGTGGTACCAGCAGACGGTCGTCAGGTTGTCCATCTCATGACGGCCCCCGTGCGACCACGGGGTGATGTGATGGGGCTGGAGGCGATAGCGCGATCGGCATCCGTCGATCGTGCACCCGCCATCTCGAAGCGCCACGGCGTCACGCACCGCCGGCGGAATCGCCCGGCTCGACGCCGACGAACTCACGGGCTGATCGCCCTCCAGTCCGACGACCCGGACCGAGCCGGAGCACAGCATGGACTCGAGTGTGACCGGACCGACCCTCGGCCCGAAGGCGACCTCGGCAGCCGTCTCTGTGGGCTCCGTCTCTCTCGCATCGACGAACACCGTCACGGTGGGGCCGCCCGGGTTCGGATCGTCCCGCTCCTCTTCCCGGCGATCGAGTGAGTCCTGCGCCATGGCAACCAGCGCGTCGGCTTGGCGCTGGCCGCGATTCGTTGCGACGTCGGGACTCTGGCGCTGGAACTCGTCGGCTCGTTCGACCACGGCCTTCTCGATGAGCGCACCCTCGTAGCCCGGGACCTCGCCCCAGAGCCGATAGTGCGTGCGGTCGAGCGAGGGCTGGGCCGTGAAGTGCCGCCTGGCGTGGAGGCTGTGCTCGTCGCCGAGCGTCAGGCGCTTGCGCGATGCAAGCCGACGACGGGCGTCTTCGAGGTTGAGGTCGGCGATCTGCGCCATCTCCTCGTCCGACGCATGGGAAGCAAGGTGCGCCAGCGTGACGACGGCACGATCGAACGTGATCCGGCCCGCTGCGAGATCACGATTCACCGTGCGGTGGTGGCCCATCGTCGTACCGACGAGCACGAGATCCCTGGCGGTCGCCGTGCTCACGTCTGCATGGGATTGCACGTACTCGGCTGTGGTGCGGGAGGCATCGGTGAGGCGGGCCTGTCCCCGATCGAGCTCGTTGACGATGACCGCCTGCTGAACCCGGAGGTGGGCGATCTGGCGCTCCAGCTCGACGAGGTCGGCGGTGAGCTCGGCAGTGGTTCGGATGTATCGGACCATGGACACACCGTATGCCGTGGGTGTGACACATCCGGGCTGCTCGGCGGTCGTCGGTGCGGGTCGCCTCAGTGCGTGTACGTGATGTCGTCGACCGCGATCTCGATGTAGGGGAACGGGCCGTCGTCCAACAGCCATTCCGCAGTGCCGGCGGCGGGGAGCTCCAGACCGTCGAAGCTGCGATGCTCGGTGATCGGCGTTCGCCACGGCGTGGGTTCGAAGGCGTCATCGACACCACGGAGCCGCTCCGCGGCGAAGTCGACCAACCGTCCCGTCTCGTCGAAGCGGAACTCCGCCTGCACCGTGGTCTCGCCCGTCGTCACCGACCCGATCGCCGAGGTCTCGTCGATGGGCTCCCAGCGGATCGTGGGGGTCGCCCACACGGCGGGGAACCACATGGTCTCGTTCAACCACCGCATCGCCGATCCCTGATCGATCCCGGAGCCGGATTCGTCGACGACGTCGAACAGGCCGAGGAGCTTCACATGCATGCTCCCGTGTCCATCGCTCAGCGAGTCCGTCGCCCTGCCGAGCGTGACACCCCCGATGCGCAGGCCAGCGCGCCACGAGAACGCAGGCTCCTCGACGCCGTACGTCTCGACCGCTCGGAAGCCCAACCAGCGCGATTCCCGGCTCGTCCGGATCCTTCCACGCTGTCGCACGGTCACGCCGGTCGGCACGGGTGTGCCGAGGACGCCCGAGTGGAGGAGACATCGCCGGACCGGATCCGGAAGCCCGTCGATGGATGCTTCGTCGACGATCGACATGCCGTTCCGGCCTAGAAGCCGCCCCTGCGGCGGCGTCGGAGCGCCTTCTCCTTGAAGGGGGCTTCCTCCGGAGGTGGTTCCCAGGAGCCGAGGTCCTCGAGGCGCTCATCGTTCGAGAACATCTTGACGATCGGGACGTTGAGCTTGGCTCGCCGCTGGATCCCGAGGACCTCGTTCACCTGGTCCCACTCGACGAGGGTGACCACGAGCCCTTCTTCGCCCGCTCTGGCGGTGCGTCCACTCCGATGGAGGTAGGTCTTCGGGTCGTCGGGCGGGTCGTAGTGGACCACGACGTCGACACCCTCGATGTGGAGACCCCGCGCTGCCACGTTCGTGGCGACGAGCACTCCGATGTCGCCCTCGGCGAAGCGGCGGAGGGATTGTTCACGCTTGCGCTGGGGGAGGTCGCCGTGAATCGGCGCACAGCCCACGTCGAGGGCACGCAGGTCCCGGGCGAGGCGGTCGGCCCCGATCTTGGTCCTCGTGAACGCAAGCACCCGGTCGTTGTGCCCGGCGATCTGTGCGAGCACCTTTGCCTTGTCCATGTGGTGGACCTTCAGGAATCGATGTTCCATGGTGTCCACCGTCTCGGTGGGGGACTCGACTTCGAATTGCTCGGGATCGTCCATGAAGCGAGTCACCAGCTCCTGGACCTGCATGTCGAGCGTCGCCGAGTAGAGGAAGGTCTGGCGCTTGTCTGGCAGCTGGGACATGATCGCCCGCACCTGCGGCATGAAACCCATGTCGGCCATCTGGTCGGCCTCATCGATGGTCACGATGACGATGTCGGACGGATCGAGAGCCTTGCGTTCCATCAAGTCGATCAAGCGCCCCGGCGTGGCGATGGCGATCGAGGCGCCACGTTCGAGCGCCGTGATCTGGGGCTTCATCGGTGCACCGCCGTACACGGCCACGGCTGTCTGGTTGCGAGCTGCGAGCAAGGGCTTGAGTGCCTCGGTGACCTGAACGGCGAGCTCGCGGGTCGGCACGAGAACCAGGCCCTGCGGCCGACGAGCCTTCGGGGCTCCGACCCGCTCGAGCATCGGGATGCCGAATGCAAGCGTCTTGCCAGAGCCGGTCTTGGCCTTTCCGGTGATGTCTCTGCCGTCGAGCGCCGTTGGGAGCGTCATCGTCTGGATGGGGAAGGGGCTGACGATGCCCTCACCCTCCAGGGCGGTGACGAGGTCGTCTGCGACACCCAGGTCGGCGAAGGTGCGTTCGTCGGTGATGAGTTCGGATTCAGTCATACGGATGCGGAACGAGGTCGAGATCGGTGGTTCCGCGGGCCAACGGTAGCGGCGGTCATCGCACAGTCAGCGGTCCGTCGCAGTCACGCCTCGGCGGCGAGCCTGCCGTGAGATCGGCCGAGCAGGTAGGCGACGACGGCGAGGGCGATGGCCCCGCCGGCGGCGGTCGTTCGCTTGACCACCCGCTTGCGGCGTCGCGAGAACTCCACGATGGGCCAGCCTCGGTGATAGGCGATGGCCTCGAGGGCGCGGTCGGGATTCACGGCGACGGGGTGGCCAACCGCCTCGAGCATCGGGAGATCACCGATCGAATCGGTGTAGGCGTACGACTGAGACAGGTCGTAGCCGCGCTCGTGGGCGACCTTCCTGATCGCATGCGCCTTGCCTTCCCCGTAGCAGAACGGCTCGGCGAGCTCCCCGGTGTAGATGCCGTTGTCGATGGCGGCAACGGTCCCCAGGCCGCCGGTCATCTCCATGGCCGCTGCGAAGTGCCCGACGATCTCGACGGGTGAGGCCGAGACGATGTACGTGTCCCGTCCGGCAGCCGAGTGGAGATCGATGAGCCCCCGGGCTTCGCGCCGCACGTCGTCGAGGAGACGGGGAATGATGTCGTCGGCGAGCGCCGTCAGCGTCTCCACCGGCACGCCCTCGATTGCGTCGAGGACGCGCTGCTTCACCGCCTCGGTCTTCTCGTCGCCCGCCCCGGACATCTTGAACGTCACGGCGCGGGTGGCGTCCTTGACCAACTCGGCGTTGGACACCATGCCCGCTCGGTAGGCCACCAGGCCGAAGACGAAGACCGAGGACCCGGCGATGATCGTCCGGTCGAGGTCGAAGAACGCCGCGGCCTTGCCGCTGCTCATGCACCGGCTCCGATCTGGGCGTCGTCGACGGCGAAGAGCAGATCCGCTCCCGCAGTGACGGCGTCGGCGAGCCCGTGGACGGTCGGAAGGAGGTTCTTTGCGTAGAACGTCGCCGTTGCGACCTTGGCGGCCATCCAGGGATCGGATTCCATCTGCGGGAGCGCTGCGAGCGCCTGACGGGCCAGGTAGTAGCCGCCCGCGAGCGTGCCGAGCATGTCCTGGTAGGCCGTTGCCCCGGCCATCCTCGCCAGGACGTCGTCCTGCCCGTTCAGCCATTCGGTGGCCTTCCGGACCGTCGAGAGCGCACCAGTGAGCCCCTCTCGCACCTCGATGAGCGCAGGGCCGGCAGCGGCCAGATCGGCATCGAGCGCACCGATCTCATCCAGGTAGCCGGTGATCACCGCGCCCTCGCCCATGGGCAGCTTGCGCATCACGAGGTCCAGACCCTGGATCCCGTTCGTGCCCTCGTAGATGGGTGTGATGCGCGCATCCCGGTAGAACTGGGCGGCGCCGGTCTCCTCCACGTACCCCATGCCGCCGAACACCTGCACGCCCAGGGAGGCCATGTCCACCCCGCGGTCGGTGCACCACGCCTTGGTGATGGGTGTGAGCAGCGCCAGTCGATCGCGAGCTGCCTCGCGTTCGGTCTCGTCGGCGCCATTGAGATGCCGATCCTCGGCGGCGACGGCGTCGTAGATGAGACAGCGCATCGCCTCGGTGTACGCCTTCATCGTGATCAGCATCCGGCGGACGTCGGGATGCTCGATGATCGCCGCGGGCTCCGAGCCGCCGACGGCGCGTCCCTGCTTGCGGACCTTGGCGTACGCGGCTGCGTGCTGATAGGCGCGCTCGGCGACCGCAAGTCCCTCGAGGCCCACCTCGAGGCGTGCCTGGTTCATCATGGTGAACATGTAGGACATGCCCCGGTTCTCCTCACCGATGAGATATCCGGTGGCATCGTTGAACGACAGGACGCACGTGGGACTTGCGTGGATGCCCAGTTTGTGCTCGAGGGAGACCGTCTCCACGGCGTTGCGATCGGAGGGACGGCCGTCGTCGTCGAGGACGTGCTTGGGGACGAGGAACAGGGAGATGCCCTTCGTCCCCGCCGGTGCTCCCGGGGTGCGGGCAAGGACCAGGTGGACGATGTTGTCCGCGAGATCGTGGTCACCCCAGGTGATGTAGATCTTCGTGCCGGAGATGCGGTAGCTGCCGTCGTCTGCCGGTGTTGCCTTCGTCCGGACGGCGCCGACGTCAGAACCCGCCTCGGGCTCGGTCAGCACCATCGTGCCCGTCCACTCGCCCGTGATCAGGTGCTCGAGGTACTGATCCTTGAGCGCGTCCGAGCCGTGCCGCATGAGCAGGGTGATGGCACTCCCCGTGAGCATCGGGCACAGCGAGAAGGCAAGGTTCGCCGACGTCATCATCTCGGAGATGGCGATCCCGATCGTCTTCGGGAATCCATGGCCCCCAAAGTCCGGAGCGCCGGTCACGGAGATCCAGCCGGCCTCCCGCAGCTTCGACCAGGCACCCTTGAACTCGTCGGGCGTCGTCACCGAACCGTCGATGAGCGTTGCGCCTTCGCTGTCACCGACTTCGTTGGTGGGGGCGAACACCTCGGCGAAGAACCTCGCGGATTCGTCGAGGACGCCGTCGACCATGTCGACGTCTACGTGCTCGAACCCGTCGAGGGCCACCACCGTGTCGATGTCGCTGATGGTGTCGAGAGTGAACCGGATATCGCGGACAGGAGCGGTGTAATCGGCCATGGCCACAGGCTACAAGCCCGCAGCCGGGCTTGGTCCTCCCCATGGCGTGGTCCTCCCCAGTAGCGGGAGGCGCCGATAGCCTCTCGCACCGCCAGCCCTCCGGAGCCCCTCATGCGCATCAGAAGACTCGCCCCCGTCATCCTCGCCCTCGTGGTGATCGCAGCCGCGTGTGGTGGCGATGGCTCCGATGATGCCGCAGCGCCATCGGACCAGGACGTCGAAGCGCAAGGCATCGATGCGGACACCGTCGATTCCCAGGGCGATGATCAATCAGCTGCGGCGCCAACCGAGCCAGCGCAGGAAGGTGGACTCATGGCACAAGATGGAGACCTCGTGGAGGTCCACTACGTGGGAACCCTCGATGACGGCTCCCAGTTCGACTCCTCACGGGAGCGCGGGCAACCGTTCTCGTTCACCGTGGGCTCGGGTCAGGTCATCTCCGGATTCGATGAAGCTGTTCGCGGTGCGGAGGTCGGAGATGTCAACACCGTGCGGATGGAACCGGCTGACGCCTACGGAGAATGGTCCGAGGAGAACATCGTCCGCGTCCCGTTCAATCCGGAACAGGGTGATGTCGCCGTCGGCGACCGGGTCTACCTCAACACCGGCCAGGAGGCAGTGGTGCTCGAGGTCACTGACGAGTATGTCGAACTCGACGCCAACCATCCGCTCGCAGGTGAGGCGCTGACCTTCGAAATCGAGGTGCTCGCCATCACCCGCGGCTAGCAGGCCGTCATCTCCCGCTCACAGGCTGGAGCACACCCTCCCAGATCGCACGGAATCGTTCGGACGATTCCTGGAGTTCCTCCGCCGAACCCGTCGCGGCGACCCGCCCGTCGTGCATGACGATCACGCGATCGGCACGCGCCAGCGCTGCGTGGCGGTGTGACACGACGAGAGCGGTGATGTCCCTGCGGGCGTTGAACAGCCTCGTCCACATGATCTGCTCCGTTTCGACGTCGAGAGCCGACGAGACGTCGTCGAGGACGAGGAGCTGCGGTTCTCGGGTGAGCATCCTGGCGCCCGCCGATCGTTGGACCTGGCCACCGGACAACCGGACGCCTCGCGGACCCACCATCGTCTCCAGGCCCTCGGGCATCTGGTCGATGTCGCGCTGCATCGTCGCGATGTAGATGGACTCGTCGACGAGGTGCTTGGGCACCGTGTCGCCGAGGACCAGGTTGTCCTCGAGGGTCATCGAGAAGAGCTTCGGCACCTGCGGCGTGTATGCCGACCGCGGGGGCACCATGGAACTCTCGGGGTCATCGACCGCGGCGTCGTTCCACACGATCGATCCGGACTCGGCGGGCAGCAATCCGAGGATGGCTCGGAGCAACGTCGTCTTCCCGGACCCGATGCGGCCGGTGACGACCACGAACTCACCGGCACGAATCTCGAGATCGACGTCCTCGATGCCATTGACCGATCCGGGATAGTGATACGTCAACCCGTGGACTCGGAGCGATCGGAACGGATCCGTCGATCGCTCGCTGATCTCCGGTTGCGGGGGTGCGCCGTCGAGGTGGAGGTCCGTCTTGGCGAATGCCCTCGACCAGGGCTCACCTCGCAGCGACTTGGTGAGACGATCGACCGACACGCTCCCTTGCTTCGCACGTGCGATGAACACACCGACGAAGTAGGCGGCATCGGAGACGTACTCGAGCAAGAACACGAACAGAGCGAACTGGCCGATCGAGATCCCCGCGTCTCCCGTAGCTGCGAGGCGTCCCGCTGCCATGAGGAGGATCAGGCCGGTGCCGATGTTGATCGTGTTCCGGTACACGGCATACATCGTCTCGGTCAGTGTGCGGTCCCTGACCATCATGTCCTTGCGGACGTCGTTGAGATCCTGGAAGCGCAGCAACATCGTCTCCTCGGCCCCGGCGACCTTGATCGACTGTGTTGCCGAGAAGGTCTCGCCGAGATAGCCCGTGATCGCCTCCGTCGCCTCGCGTGCGTGTCGGCGATAGCGCCTGACGAGTCCGCCGGTGCGGTTCGCCACGAGGGCGACCACGGCAACCGGAAGCGAGATCACGAGGGTGATCACCGGGTCGATGCTGAACAAGATGGTGAACGCCACCACGCCGGCGACCGATGCGCCGGCGAGATCGACGGTCAGGTCGAATGGCTCGACGATGTGATCGACGTCGTCACGGAAGCGCGAGACGAGCTCGCCGGGTGTTTCGTCGAGTGTCTCGGCCCCGGGAAGCTCGTACAGCCGGAGCAGCAGGTTGCGGCGCATCGTGCTGGCCGCTCGGAAGAGCAGCGACGCGTGGTTCCGCATGCCGAGGAAGATCATGACCGTCCGGGCGATCGCGTACGCCAGCGTCGCAACCACCACCAGCACCACCGTGTCCACTTCGATGCCCGATGCGAGCTCGTCGAAGAAGTACGCGATGACCAGGCCGACCAGCACCGGCATCGCCCAGATGAGCGTCCAGACGACGAGCGCGAAGCCGTAGCGGATCGGCTGATTCCTCATCAGCTTCCACAGGACCTGTGCGATGGAGGGAGTACGTCGTTCGGTCATGCCAAGGCCTCCTCCATGCCGGCGACGAGCAGATGCGAGAAGACCGAGCCAGGATCGGCAGCGAGCGCCACGCGATCGCCCTGCTCGATGACGCGGCCACCATCGAGGATGATGATGTCGTCGGCGCGCGCCACCGTGGCGAGGCGGTGTGCGATCAGGATCGCCGTCCGGTTCTCGAGGAGATGGTCCACTGCTGTCTCGATGAGCGCTTCGGTGGACGGGTCGAGTCGCGACGAAGCCTCGTCGAGCACGACGACGCCCGGATCGCGGAGGAAGACCCGCGTGAAGGCCAGGAGCTGGGCCTGACCGGCGGAAAGGCCACCGGATCCGGATTCGAGCATCGTGTCGAGCCCGTCGGGGAGTGAGGACAGCCACTCGTCGAGCTCCAGACGATGGATCGCCTCTTCGAGGCGAGCATCGGAGATCGAGTCGTCGAAGAACGTCAGGTTGTCTCTGATGCTCGCCCGGAACAGCTGGACGTCCTGCGTCACCATCGCAACGCGCTTGCGAAGGTCGTCGAGCTGGATGTCCCAGGTGGGGATGCCGCCGACGAGCACGGCTCCGTGCTGAGGTTCGTACAGCCGAGTGACCAGGCGGGCGATCGTCGACTTGCCACTACCGGTGCGTCCCAGCAGCCCGACCACCCGGCCAGGAGCGACGTCGAAGCTCACGTCGGTCAGCACCCGCTCGTCACCCGCTTCGTCGTCGTAGGAGAACGTGACGTGCTCGAACGAGAGGCGGAGCGGGCCATCGGGCAGCAGGCGCTCGTCACGCTGGACGAGCCTCGATTCGGTGGCGAACAGGTCCTCGACCCGCTCGATGGATGCGCCCGCCTTCTGGAGATCGACGAGCTGTTCGCGGATCTCTTCGATCGGGCGGTGGGCCATGCCGATGTACTGGAACACGAGGTAGACCGAGCCGAGGGTCAATGTCCCGATGCCGAACAGGTACGCACCGAGGACGAAGGCGATCATCAGCGAGAAGAAGTACAGCCCCATCGAGGCGCTCCACATGAGGGCCCACCCGGTCCACCCACGGACCACCTCGGGCAGCCACTTGTGCTGGATGCGATCGAAGCGATTCACCATGAATGCCGTCGCACCGTTGGCCTCGACGTCCTCCCGGCCATCGACCTGCTCGCCGATGAAGCCGAACATCTCGGCGCTGGTGGCACGGATCGCCTTGTGCCAGGGAACCGTCACGCCGTGCAGCCGGACAAGCCCGAGGAACGTGAGGCCTGTGAACACCGTGATCGCGAGCCCGACAACCCACGACTCAGCCCACAGGAGGATGATGATGCCGACCACCAACAGCCCGTTCCCGACCACCTTGATCGCCATCGACGAGAAGAAGTTGGACAGGGCGGTGACGTCGCCGTCGATCCGCTCGATGAGCTCGCCAGGGCTGTTGGCCTTGTGGAACCCCATGTCGAGATGGAGGATGTGATCGGCGAGATCGGCTCGGAGTTGGTTGGTCGCAGACCAGCCCACCTGCTCGGCGAGGTACGTCGCCCAGACCAACAGGACCTGATGGACGATGGCTATCACCATGAACGCAACGGCGAGCGGTACCAATTCGCCGACCTCGGCGCCTTCCGTGGCGCGATCGATGAACTCCGCGATCAGCTGAGGGTTCGCGAGCTGCAGCGCGATCGTCGCGAAGAGGACGATGGCGAGCAACGAAGCCTTCCGCCGATAGGGGCGGAGGTACTTCGCAAAGAGTCTGAAGTAGGCACGTACAGGGATCATGAGAGGTCCTTCGAAGCGGTGGGCGAGGCCATTGCCGAACGGCGTTCCACGGCACCGTGGCGGCGGGTCTCGGGAGCGGCGGGGGCGGTGCGGTTACCGCAAACGGGCGCGCGCGAGAGCCGCTGGTGCTGTGAATGGCATATCGAGCCTCACCATGGCGCTCCTCGGTCGCGTCGCCCCGCCCCGGAAGGACCGGACATGCAAATGCTCCCAGACGTTCGGAGTGCTGTCAAGGAGGCAGGTTGATCAGAGCACGTGGATGACGACCAGGGCACCGAGCATCGACATGCTGTTCGTGCCCACGTGGGCCAGCACCGCAGCGATGGTGCTGTTGGCGAACAGTCGGAGCCACAGGAATCCGAGACCGGCGATCGCCGTGCCGGCGATGGCGCCGAGAAGGGTCAGGGCGAGGCCGGCGACGGTCGTGTCGACATCCCCCAGCGGGTCCGTTGCCAGCGTCGGCAGGATGTGCCACAGGCCGAACAGCAACGATGATGCAACGCCGGCGATCAAGGGCGAGTAGCGGCGAACCAGCATCCCGAACATGATGCCGCGGAAGAGGACCTCCTCGTACAAGGCGGTGGCGAGGGGGATCCGCACGAGTGCCTGGAACAGCAGCCATCCGACCGACTTGTCGACGAGGCGGTCCTGGAGGAACAGGTCTCGCAGATCCGGGATGGAGACGGCCACGGCGACCCCGAGTCCGATGGCGACGATCACGGCTCCACCCACGGCCACCCCCCGCAGGACCCTATCGGGTCGGAGCCCCATCGACGTCCAGGTCGTGCCGGCTCTGCGGGCGATGAGGATGGCGACGCCCAGGACGCCGAGGTTGAACGGGATGTGCCATATGTCGTCGAGGACGAGGTTGGCGACCACGTTCGCATAGGAGGCCAGCGCGAAGATCGCCAGCAGGTGGAAGATGTGAGCGCTGTGCGGCTCGGGTGGCGAACGAAGCCACATCGAGGGCTTCCACATCCGGTCCCAGTCCTCGAGGGGCCAGGACCAGGCGTGGGCTCGCCCGGTGTCTCGCAGGTCGTTCGGCATGTGTCGGGGAGCCTAGGACGAGGTCACCGAGAGGCTGCGAGCCGAGCGGCCCGGCGGAGCGTCTAGCCTTTCGGCATGCCCATGCTCCAGACGTTCAAGCAGACGGTGCTCGACCTCGGCCGCGGTGAGGCCAAGACGAAGGCGCGACCGCTGACCGTGGGCGACGAGACTCTCGATCGCTCGGCAGCAGGGCTCGACCATCGGCTGAGCGAGCGTGCGGCGATGTTCTGGCTCCTGTCGGACCGGGCGCTCTTCCTGGTCGTCGGCTCAGACACCGAAGACCACGCGTATCGCGTGCCCTACGAGTCTGTTGCCGAGATGGCCCTGGACTTCGACGAGACTGCGGACTTCCTGCCGTGGTACGTGCGGGTCTCGATCGATCCCGAGGTGGGCGAGATCACCCGATTGGAGCCAGGCACCGCTCCCGGCCAGCCCCTCGGCGCTCTGCCCCCGGCAGAAGTCACCGGCGACGCCAGGGCGAGGCTGGTGAGGGGTGAGACGATTCCCCTGCAGGGTTTCGCTGCGACGTCTCGCCGATTCCGCGGCGCCTTGGAGCGGCGGATGGAGCTGGCGCGATCGCAGCTGAGCATTACCGGGGCCGAAGCTGCCGAGCGCAAGGCGTTGCTGATGCGGCGGACCAAGGGGCGCGAAGACTCAGAGTGACCGCGTGCGCGGTCCGGGCATCCTGTCCCGGATGTTCAGTCGAGGTGCTCGATGTCGTGACTTCCGCAAGTCCGGCACCGGAGCTTTTCTGACTCCCGGGCGTGGTGGGGGCCGAGGGGGTCGTGGGCGAAGGGATCCGGCATGCCGCTCATCGAACTCCCTGGCATCGCGTCGGTGGTCGGCATGACCTGTTGACCCAACAGGCTCGTCCCGCATTCGCGGCAGAACTTCGCGTTGCGGTAGTGCGTTGCGCCGCAGTTCGGGCAATCGGTCCAGTCCCCGGTCGTCGCCTGGATGCCTTGTCCCTGGCTAGGCGCCTCGGGTCCGGGTTGGCTCGCCTTGAAGCCGGCCCAGTAGTCGTCATCGCCAGGTCCCGGGGTCGGAGCGAACGGAGGATCAGGCTCGGTCTCGGGAGCGAGGGAACGCGCATGGGTGGTCTCGGGGATGGCGCGCCCTGTGGTGTCGAGGGTGTAGAGCGCGATGCCCTGCGTCTCGGCGATGGACTTGGCACCTGGCGAGAACCCGGAAGGCGAGAAGATCACCAAGCGCTTCCCGGTCTGCGCCGCGCGCAGGAGGGCGAGGACACTCGATTGCTCCACCGGGGTCTCGGACGACCGAACGCGCACGAACGCGGTCTCCGTGATCAGCTCGACGGCGCCGTGGGCAGGCTCGGATATCTCCAGCGGAGGATCACCGACGTGATCCAGCCAGAGATACGCCGCCTGATACGCCTGATCGAGGCTCAGCTGTCGGTCATCGTGCGTTTGCATGCTCTCTCAGTCATATTACGGCAGGCCTCAAGGCCGCCTGAACCCAACTGAGTGCTCCCAATCGGCGAGGAGGGTTCGCAGAGCAGCGACGAACGCCAGCGGCTGATCGAGCATCAGATGATGATGTGCCTCGGGAATGGCCACCACCGGGGCCACCCGCCCCATCAGCTCGTACATGTACTCCGCAGTGTCGGGTGGGACCACCACGGAGAGCTCTCCGGTGATGAGGGCGACTCGGCATCGGATGGACGCAAGCTGCTCGCGAAGCGGCACCATCGTGCCCCGGAACAGCTCGGGATCGAACTTCCAGGTCCATCCCGCATCCGTCTCGTGGATCGAGTGCCGGGCGATCCAATCGATGAGGAAGTCATTGCTTGCCGGCTGTGGCGGGATGAGTCGGAAGTGCGCCAGCGCCTCCTGTTCGGTGCCATACACGCCGGGCCTGCGGAATGCGCGTCCGGTGCGCCCCTCTTCCGCTTCGGGTGACGGCCGGCTGACGGGAGCGTCGACGATGACGGCACCTTCGAGCTGATCTCCGTAGGTTGCGGCGGTCTGGATGGTGACCATTCCGCCGAGGCTGTGGCCGACGACCACGGGTGGGCCGGGGAACCCGGCCGCATCGGCGACTTCCATCACCTCGCGCGCCCACATCTCGTGCCCATAGTGATCTCGCCTGCCTGAATCGCCGTGACCGGAGAGATCGAACGCCACGACGTGCCAATGCTCGGTGAACAGGGGAGCGACGAACGACCACCAATGGGCGTGCGCAGCGCCACCGTGGACGAACACCAGACCGGGATTCCCCGATCGACCCCACGACAGGGTGTGGATCGATGCACCGGCGACATCGACGTGACCCTCAGACGGCGGGTCATCGATGGCGGTGGTGAACCAGGACGGCTCCTCACTCATGGGTACGAACCTCATCGGGGAGGAGGAACCACCGGAGGTCTTCGAAGCTCGCCGTTGCGTTGAGGGGCGGCTGCTCGGGTGCGTCTGCGGGATCCACCGCGTCGAAGATCGACCTGGCCTCATCGAGGTACTCGGCGAGCACGTCGTCTGAGGCCCATGTCGGGCGTGCTTCGTAGTGCATCGCCCCCTGTTCGTAGGTGATGTCGCGGAGAGAGAAGGGGGCGGTCATGGTGCCGTCGACATGCGTCCAGGTCGCCGATTCGAGGTCGAGGCGGTACCACGGAAGGAGCTTCCATCCGTGTGTCGCCACGAGGTGCACGGCCTCGACGATGTAGGCGAACACGGGCTCGGAGATGAAGTAGTTGAAGTTGACCCGGATCCATCCCGGCTTGATGCCCTCGCACCCGAGCACGACTTCGTGGACGATGCTGTCGGAGTGCTCATGGTCGATCCCGAGCAGGGCATGCCCGTACGGCCCGGCACACGAACAGCCTCCCCGGGATTGGATGCCGAACAGGTCGTTGAGGAGCGCCACGACGAAGTTGTGGTGGAGATACACGCCCTCGTGCTTGACCACGAACGAGACGATGGACAGGCGCTCGGCGTCGTGGTTGCCCAGGATCTCGATGGCAGCGTTCTGCTCCCACGATGTGATGGCTCGGCGGATGAAGTCCTCCTCCAGCGACCGGATCCGATCAGTGCCGACGGCGTCCTTGAGTTGGAACACCAGGCCGGCGCGGATGGATTCGACGATCGCGGGGGTTCCGCCCTCTTCGCGGTGCTCGACGTCGGTGAGGTACTCGTGGGAGTCAGGCTGGACGAATGACACGGTTCCGCCTCCGGGCACGGCGGGGACTTCGTTCGTGAAGAGCTCCTTGCGCGCCACGAGCAGTCCCGGAGTCCCGGGCCCGCCGATGATCTTGTGCGTCGAGAGGAACACAGCGTCCTTGTATGCGTCTGGCCGGTGCTCGGGCGCCATGTCGATCTCGACGTACGGGGCCGCAGCGGCGAAGTCCCAGAACGACAAGGCCCCGTGCTCGTGGAGGAGTTCGGCGATCCCGTAGGTGTCCGAGAGGATGCCCGTGACGTTCGATGCTGCTGAGAACGACCCGATCCGCAAGGGGCGATGTGCGTGACGAACCAACTCCTGCTCCAGCTGGTCCTGATCGATGTGGCCGTCGCGGTCCTCACCGATCTTCACGACGTCTGCGATCGATTCCCGCCACGGAAGCTCGTTGGAGTGGTGCTCGAAGGGCCCGATGAACACGACCGGCCGCTCGTCGTGTGGGATGGAGTCGGTGAACCCGTAGGTGGTGTCGATCGAGCGCGGAATGGTGAGACCCAGGACCCGGATCATGCGATCGATCGCACCGGTGCAGCCGCTGCCGACGAACAACACAGCGTGCTCGTCCGAGGCATGGAGGCACTCGCGGATGATCGATCGTGCGTCCTCGCGCAGCCGCGTGGTCTGCAACCCCGTGCCGGACGACTCGGTGTGGGTGTTCGCATACAGCGGCAGCACCACGTCCCTGATGTAGTCCTCGATGAAGCTGACCGAACGCCCCGAAGCCGTGTAGTCGGCGTAGATGACCCGCCGCGGTCCGAACGGTCCGGTCACCACGTGATGATTGCCGATCACCGATTCGCGGATCGTCTCGATCAGGTCCATGGCGGAAACGGTATCAAGGTGTCGGAGGTCCCGCACGGATGATGGCGCAACCCCCGTCTCTCGTCCCCAGCCCGACAGTCTGTCGCCCATCGAACGCGATACCCCTGGCTGACACGAACAACGGAGGCATGTCATGAAGCGACTGATCACCGTCCTGGTGGCCGTGGCGTTGGTGGTCACGGCGTGTTCCAGCGCAGACGATTCGGCGGACGAATCCGTCACCACCACCACGGCGGCGGCCACCACGACCACCGCCGCACCCACCACCACGGCGCCAGCCACCACCACGACCACCGCACCCACCACGACAACGGAAGCTCCCGCCCCGGAGATCCCGACCTCGCCGGTGGTGCCTGGAGACGACGAGGACGCCGACGCGATCGTCGAGGTGTATGCCGTCGTGTTCGACAGCTCGACGACCTATGCCGACAAGGAGCCGTTCATCGAGGACCCGACAGGACTCGAGGCGACGGTCGAAGCGTATGCCAACGCCGGCGAGGCCGTGGGCGGCATCTTCCTGGAGGTGACCGAGACGGGAACCGACGGCGATCTGGCGGCGGTGGTCTACGACCTGCTCTTCGGTGAGAATGCCTTCCAGCAGGATCAGCCGGGTGATGCCGTGCGCAACGACGGCCAGTGGCAGGTCACCCGCGAGTTCTTCTGCTCGATCATGGAGCGGGCCAGAGTCGGCTGTCCCTGATATCCGGGAACCGCATCGTGGTGAGGGTCCCCATGCGGTCAGGGTCCCTATGCGAGGATGGCGCCCTCCCGGACCAGGAGGCGTTGCTTGATCTCGGGACCGTAGGCGTAGTTGCCGACCGAGCCGTCGCTCTTGACAACCCGATGGCAGGGTACGAGCAACGGGATGGGGTTGCGCCCGAGCGCCGTCCCAACGGCGCGCACCGAGCCCGGGTTGTCGATCTGCGATGCGATCCACCCGTACGGGCGCACGGTGCCCGGAGGGATGGTCGCGCACGTCTCGAGCACCGAACGCTGGAAGGGAGCGAAGCCCCGCCAGTCGATGGGCAGCCCGATCGTGGCGCCGCGTTCGAGCCCTGCGATCACGGCTTCCTCGAGGTCGGTGGGAAGGAGGGCTTCGGCGTGGACGATGCGCCGGTGCACTGAGACGAAGTCATCGATCGTCGCCGTGGCGAAGACAGGCGAAACGCCGGTGATGCCATTC
>JASJCF010000128.1 GCA_030066265.1 Acidimicrobiia bacterium
GTGAACCCGAACTCCTCTGCGAGCACGCCTGCAGGTGCCGAGGCTCCGAAACGGTCGATGCCGATCGGTTCACCTCCGCGTGCCGCCACGGCGAGCCATCCCCTCGTGACACCTGCCTCGATGGTGAAGACGGGGAGGTCCGATCCCAGGACGGATGCCCGGTACGAATCATCCTGCCGATCGAACACCTCAGTGGAAGGCATCGACACGACCCGGATCGACACCCCCTCACTTGCGGCCAAGGCTGCCGCTGCGACCGCAAGTGGCACCTCCGAACCCGTGGCGACCAGCACGACGTCTTCCCCCGGAACCCGCACGTAGCCGCCTCGTGCGACATCGGTGACCTCGGGCGCCCGTTCAGGAATTCGGAGCCCCTGGCGGGTCAGCACGATCGCAGTGGGTCCGTCTGTCCGGTTGACAGCGTGAGACCATGCGAATGCCGTCTCGGTGGGGTCTGCGGGCCGGACCACGTCGAGACCGGGGATGGTGCGGAGTGCCTCGATGTGCTCGACCGATTGGTGGGTTGGGCCGTCTTCGCCGAGGAAGATGGAGTCGTGGGTCCAGACGTAGATCGCAGGCGTTCCCATGAGAGCGGCCAGCCGGACCGAGGGCCGCATGTAGTCGGAGAACGTGAGGAAGGTCCCGCCGAAGGCCCGCATGCCTCCGTGCTGGTTGAGGCCGTTGAGCACCGCACCCATGGCATGCTCACGAATCCCGTACCGGACATTCCTCCCGGTGCGATCGGACCTCGAGAGATCCGTCGACGATGCGATGATCGTGTTGTTCGACGGTGCGAGATCGGCGGAGCCGCCCATGACATCCGGCCGGAGCTCCGCGAGTTCCTGGATCGTGGCTTCGGACTGCTTCCGCGTCGCCACCGAAGACCCCGGCTCGAAGTGAGGCGCACTGAGTGACACCGAAGGCGGTGTCCACCATCGATCGAACTCAGCCAGGCGGTCGGGATCCGCTGCGCCGATCTCATCCACGTGGTTCTGCCAGCGAGCCCGCGCATCGGCTCCGCGTTGCATCGAGGACCGGAAGAACTCGTAGACGTCTTGGGGAACCGTGAAGGGGGGCAGGTCCCAGTCCATGGCTGACTTGGCCCCGGCGATCTCTTCGTCGCCGAGGGGGGATCCATGGGCCGAGGCGGTGTCGACCTTGGTGGGCGCCCCGAACCCGATATGCGTCTTGCACGAGATCAACGTCGGTCGGTCGGCGTCCTCGCGAGCGGCTTCGATCGCCCGGCCGATGGCTTGGCGGTCGTGCCCGTCGACCGTTGCGGTGTCCCACCCATAGGCAGCGAACCGAGCAGGCACATCCTCGCTGAACGCAAGCGACGTGGACCCATCGATGGTGATGCTGTTGTCGTCGTAGAACACGATCAGCTTGCCGAGGCCGAGGTGACCGGCGATCGATGCCGCCTCGCCGGATACGCCCTCCATGAGGTCACCGTCTCCGCAGAACACGTAGGTGTAGTGGTCGGTGAGCTCGACACCGAATACCGCTCGCAGCCGCTCCTCGGCGATGGCCATGCCCACGGCCGTGCCGAAGCCCTGACCAAGCGGACCCGTGGTCGTCTCGATGCCGATCTCCGGGTGATACTCGGGGTGCCCGGCGGTCTCGTACCCCCACTGGCGGAAGTTCTCGATCTCCTCCATGGACATCGGGAAGCCCGACAGATGCAGCAGGCTGTAGAGCAGCATCGACCCGTGGCCGTTCGAGAGGATGAATCGGTCGCGATCGCGCCACGTGGGGTCTGCAGGATCGACGTTCAGGAACTTCGACCACAGGACCACAGCGATGTCGGCCATTCCCATCGGCATGCCCGGATGACCGGAATTCGCCTTCTGAACCGCATCCATGGACAGGACGCGGATGGTGTCGGCGGCGCGCTGTTCGATGGACCTCGTCATGAAAACCTCCAATGGCGCAGGCTACCGGGGAATCCGTGCGTGGGCAGGCGCACCTCCGCTGCGTCCCGATGTCGGTCGACCTAGCTGCGAGTCGCGCCGTACGCACCTGTGAGCCAGACACACGGGATTGCCTGATCGACTGATCTCAGCCGCTAGCCGACCAACTAGCCGATGTGGATGGGAGGCACTCCGAACAGCCACTCGAAGTCCTCGATGAGAGTCCGGTAGTCGCTGTGGGCAGCCAAGTGGGGAGGAATGTGCTTCCCGTCCTGGAGACCGAAGGCGATCAGCTCGGCCACCTGCTCGGTTCCACGGGCTGCCCAGGCGATGTCGTCGCCGGCCCATCCTTCGAGGCCTCGACGCTCCACGAGCTCTCGACGGGCCTCGTCACCGAGGTACAGGTCGGACCACACGTGACCCAGCTCGTGCAGCATGGTCCACGCCCAGGCCTTGCACATCACCACGACGTGGTGTCCCCGCTCGAAGCTGTGGTACCCGCGGTGCTCACAGCCGTCGATCTCGAACCGGATCTCGGTGTTGGTGATGGGCCAACCCAGCCGCTCGAACTTCTCCAGGGCAGTCTGTGCCATCTCGATCTGATCGGCGTCATCGGAGATGATCCTCACGCCAGCGATCACCTCGATGGGATCGACACTCTCGAGAGGCTCGATCGGAGCTGCGGTCCGGGTTTCGATCCCGGTGCGGGCGTCGTTCGGCCGCTCGACGGCATCGATGGCTTGCGGGGTGATGACTGCGGCGATGGCCAGTGCCACGACTGCTGCTGTGGTGCGTGCGTACAACATGCACGCACAGTCCGAAAGTGCGGTTAGCGGTCGGTTAGTGCTCGGTCAAGGAGCTGTCAACGCTGTCAAGAACCTGTCAAGGCCAGGGGCGGCAGGAGCTCTGGGCGTATCGCTCGGACGCTGCCATCCCGGTTCTGTGCCCGTCGTATACGATCTCACCATGACGTCGACGTTTCCGACCGTCGAGGGGTCGAGTCTCTCGAAGACGAGGCACCGGTTGCCCGAGACGCTCGAGCATGAGGTCAATCTCCTGATGATCGCGTTCCAGCAGCGGCAACAGGGCGACGTCGAGTCGTGGGTGCCGCTCGCCGGTGATCTGGCTGCTGAGTTCGATGGATTCGGCGCCTACGAGTTGCCGGTGATCCCTCGGGGCTATCGGCCGTTCGCCGGGTTCATCGATGGCGGCATGCGGGCGGGCATCCCCGATCCTGCCGTTCGTGCAGCCACCATCACGCTGTACATCGACCGCAACACCTTCATGCAGTCACTCGAGATACCGGACACCGAGTCCATTGTCCCAATGCTGGTGCGCCCGAGCGGCGAGATCCTGTGGCGGACCACCGGGCGGTTCAGGCAGGACGCCGGCGACGAACTCCGGGCCGCTGTCGAGGGGGTCCACTAGGCGCCGTCACACGGAGAGCGTCACCGTCTCGAAGTCCGGGATGTGCACGAGCTCGATGCCGTCCTGGGCCAGTGCCATCTCGGCCAGCCGGTACATGAAGGTGCGGCCACCGTCGGACAGGAACCAGTCGTGGATCGGGATCACGTATTGCGGCTTCACGAGCCGAGCGCGGTCGGCACCGTGCGTCAGTGAGCCCCATGGCGCAGCGAACGGCATGGCGAGGATCGGCATCGTCTCGTTGAAGCTGTGGCTGTCTCCCGGGTGCGACAGCACATACTCGACGTGGAAGCCGGTGTTCTCCGGTCCGGGACCGAGCGGGATCCGCTCATGCGGGGAAACGAACTGCGGTGTACCCGCGGTGACCGATTCGATCCCCTGTTCGGCGAGGATGGCCTGGAGGCTCGCCGTTGTCTCGACCTCAGCGCCATTCGATCGCTCCACCGCCGCACGGACGAAGTCGAACGACACGTGATCGCCGTGCTCGTGGGTGATGAGGATCCGGTCAGCGCCTTCGACCATCGAGACATCGAAGCGCTCATCGTCCCAGGTGAACCCGCCTGGATCGAGGAGGATCCGCTTGCCGTCCACCTCGACCAGCAGACATGCGTGAACGAGCTTGGTGATGGTGACATCCATGGATCTGACGCTACCCGATACGGATTGAAGATCCACGCCTGCGTCACGCTGCGATCCCGTTTCTGGCGTCTCTCCGTCCCAGATACGGGACGCAGGGACGCAAGAACCGCAGTGGGCTGGGCGGGGGCGGGCTAGGTGACGATCCGGTAGGTTCGCGGGGTTTCGTTGAGCGACTCCATGCCGTCCTCGGTCACCGCGACGATGTCCTCGATGCGCATTCCCCATGCGTCCGGGACGTAGATCCCCGGTTCCACCGAGAAGGCCATCCCGGCTTCGAGCACCGTGTCATTTCCGGCAACGAGGTACGGATCCTCGTGGGTGTCCATGCCGATGCCATGGCCGAGCCGGTGGATGAAGAGATCGCCGTATCCCGCATCCTCGATGATGGAACGGGCAACGGCGTCCACGGCCGAAGCTGTGACGCCGGGAGCGACGAACTCGCACGCAGCTGCTTGCGCCGCCCGCAGCACCGTGTACGCGTCGTCGAAGCCGACCGGTGCATCGCCGACGATGAACATGCGCGTGGTGTCGGACGCGTAGCCGTTGCGGTGCCCGCCGATGTCCACCACGACCGCTTCGCCGTGCTGGATCATCCGGTCGGAGAGCTCGTGATGGGGCGAGGCGCCGTGAGGCCCTGCCGCCACGATGGTGAAGTCGACGGTGTCATGGCCCGCAGCCAGCAGACGCTCGGCGATCTCCCGACCGACATCGCGCTCGGACCGTCCCGAGAACCGAACGTGGCCGAGCTCATCGATCACCCGGTCGGCTGCACGAGCGGCTTCCCGCAGGTCATCTACTTCGTCGGACGACTTCCGGATGCGCAGATCTCGCATGATCGCGCCTGCGGACACCCACACTGCGGCGCTCGACGCTGTCTGGAGAGCCAGGGTGAAGGTCGACCACGTCTGGTCGCCGACGGCGACCGCGCTCGCACCTCCGAGCAGATCGGCGACGATGGCGATCGGATCCTCCCACTCCATCCAGGCGCGAATCGCCAGATCGTGGTCGGTTCGCACCCGCGGTGCCTCGAGCTGCGGGATCACCAACACCGGATCGGCCTCGGCCGGCACGACGAGCATCGTCAACCGCTCGCTCGCCATCGCTGCGTACCCGGTCAGGTAGGGCAGATCCGATCCCACCGACACACAGAGCGCGTCGACACCTTTCGCTTGCATCGTCGCTTGAGCTGCGGCAAGCCGTGCGTGGTACCGGCTCATACGGCTGCCTCGAGCGACTCCTTGGCGTGGTATGAGCTCCGCACCAGCGGACCCGACTCGACGTGGGATATCCCCATGGCCTCTCCAGCCTGCTTGAACGTGTCGAAGACGCCCGGATCCACGTACCGGTCGACGGGCCGATGGTGGGCGGTCGGACGCAGATACTGACCGATCGTCACCACGTCGACCCCAACTGCGTTGAGATCGGCGAGAGCTCCGAGGATCTCAGTGTCTGACTCCCCCATGCCGACGATCAGGCCAGACTTCACCGTGACACCGGGACGCGCCCACTTCGCGCGTGCCAGCAGTGTCAGCGACCGGGCGTAGTTCGCTGCGGTGCGGATGTCGCGTTGGAGCCGCAGCACGGTTTCGGTGTTGTGGTTGAGCACGTCGGGTGACGCACCCATCACGATGTCGAGCGCTTCCGGGTCACCCTTGAAGTCGGGAATCAACACTTCGACGTCGCAGTCGGGGCGTCGGGTGCGGATCTCACCGATGGTGCGGGCGAAGATGGTCGCACCGCCATCGGCGAGGTCGTCCCGATTCACCGACGTGAGGACGGCGTGCTGGACTTCCATCTCGACGATGGCCTCCGCAGCTCGCTTGGGCTCGTCCCAGTCGACCTCGCCCGGCTTGCCGGTGCGCACGTCGCAGAACGAGCACGCACGGGTGCAGATGTCCCCGAGCAGCATGAGCGTCGACGTGCCGCTCGACCAACACTCGTAGATGTTCGGGCAACCCGCTTCTTCGCAGACCGTGTTCAACCCCAACTTCGCGTTGAGGTGCTTGAGCTCGCGGAACTTCGGATCCGTGAGATCGACCTTGACCTTCATCCATGACGGCTTCTCGGGCTCACCAGGCAGGGCGCCGCGGATCGTCACCGGTGTCTCGCCTCTCCGCTGCGGCGAGAACACGCCCGATGCGACGAGGCGGTCGACCACCCCCAAGGCCAGCGGGCCTTCCGGGCCGACCACCGTAAGGTCGATGCGCTTTTCAAGCGCAAAGGCCTGCAGGGCGTCCACATCTTCGGCATCGATGGGCACGCAGGTGGCCAGCGAGGTCATGCCGGCGTTGCCGGGTGCGCAGAAAATCTTCTTGACCAGCGGACTCTGGGCAATTTTCCAGACGTAGGCATGTTCTCTTCCGCCACTTCCGATCACCAGGACTTTCATATAAACCTCCCCCCT
>JASJCF010000129.1 GCA_030066265.1 Acidimicrobiia bacterium
CGCAAGGGTCGACGCGGCGGCTACAATTACTGCAAGCGAAACGTTTGATACGCCGTCGAAACTTCCCGGCGGAATTACAATACTATCCGCCGATAGAATCGGCGCCACTATAGCGAGGATGATCTAATGCCATTGTTCAATTCGGGTAAACAAATTACCGCCGATAGCGGCCTGCCAAGCCCACTTTTTCACGGTTTGTCATCCACCACGCCAAACGCGGACGGAACTAACGTGACAGAACCGGTTGGCAACGGCTATGCGCGTCAGTCGGTCACTATGGGCGCAGCAGACGCATCAGGCTTGCGAGAAAGCACGACAGCGCATCAGTTTGCTGCGGTAGGCGGCGATTGGGGAACGATGACGTATTCCGTTTTTTACACAGCTCTTACCGCGGGTACTCCTGTCATGTTTGACGACCTGAACGCAGCGCGCAACATGATCGACGGCGCAACGATGGATTTCGCCATCGGCGACGTCGATTACGCACAAAACTGATATGCGTTGTCTTGCCGCCATTAGCTCGCCGATCTATAACGGCCGCGACAATATCATTACTTTGGTTTTGATTGCTGACGGCGTGGTGGTATCCGACCTGTCGGCTGTAACGCGCGTTATTGTTGAGTTAGATGCTAACAATATCGTCGACAGCAACACGTCTTCACCCGGCGCCATTCGCTTGACAGAGCAAGCGTTGTATCGCGGCGAACTCGTCGACGTGTTACGGCTGCAATTGGGCGGCGAGGGACTGACGGCCGGCGAGTATCCCGACACGGTGTTGACTATTTTCGATAGCGCCGACTACCTTGATGGCTTGCGCATGGAAAACAATATCAAGTTCACGGTGATTGACTGATGACCCTGGAATTAGTCAATGAACGCGCGCTAACGCAGCAAACCTATCAAGTTTGCGGGCAAACGGTAAGCTATACGCCGATAACTGGGACCACCTTTCAAACGCTGGCGATTATCGAGATCGACCGCGAGCTGGTGCCGGCGACGTTTGAGGGAAATTTAGGCGAGGAAAACGTGATTGGCCGAATTGAAAAGGCGTCAGTACCAAAACCCTGTCGCGGGGATAAGATTACAGATGCCGACGGCGTGGCATTTGAGTTGCGCCAATGGTCTCAGAATCAGGCGAGCAGCGTGGAATGGGATTTGATTTTGGTCCGGTGCGATGGCTGACACGCTGGCCTATCAAATCCTATCAGCGGTCTACGATCGCGTCGTGCAAATATCACGCGCCAATGGCTACAATAGTACGCCGTTCGTTTTCCTTGGTGCGCGCGACATAAACCCGGATGAGATTGCCGACGAGCCGTTTATCAACGTGTTCGAGCTTTCCGACAATCTCAGTGACGAAAATATTCTTCTGGGCGATTACGTGATCAACATGACAGTGCAGGTTGAGGCGGTCGTGAAAAAAGGGCCGCAGTCATCGGCCAAGCGTCTGTCGGAATTGTCACAGGACATTATTCGCGCGGTTTTTCAACCCGATACCACGCTGGAAGGTTTGGCGCTTGGTGTATTGCGCGGTACAAAAACTTTCATTTATCCACAATCGGGTGGCGACACTGTCGCCGTTCAACAACTGGTTTCCATCCAGTACATGGAAACATACGGCAATCCGTAGGAGGACACTATGCCAATTCTTGCCAACAACGCACGGGTGGAAGTCGAAAACGTCGTCGGCACGCCGGCCGCCATCGAGGATATCACCAACGCTGATCCTGCGGTCGTGACGATTACCGGGCATGGTTATACCGACGGCGACATCGTCAAGCTGGATATCAGCGACGGAATGGTCGAGCTTGACGGCCAGGTCGCGCGCGTTGCCAGTTCGACGGTCAATGATTTCCAACTCGAAGGCGTCGACACGACAAATTACTCGACCTACGCTGCCGGCACCAACAACGCGACCAGCGTCACCAGTTGGTATACTGTGGCACCGGCGACCAGTCTGGACATTCCCAACGCCGACCCCAACGAGATCGACGGCACGCGCCTAATCGACAAAAAGGCGGTTGTGCTGTACGGATTGGCTGGGTCGATCTCCGGGTCAATTGACATTCAGCATGAACCGCACAGCCAGGCGATTCAGAAAATCAAGGGATCGACCACGCAAGACCGACTCGCTTTTCGCGTGACCTGGACCAACGGCAACATCGCACTATTTGGTGCCAACACGGCCTATTCCGGTGGATTCTCCGGCAGCGTCGGCGACATCGTTTCCGGCAACATTCCGGTAACGGTGTTAGGTGACATCGCGGAGTACGTGTCCTAATGTCGGACCTGGGCGACAAGGTTCGGAAAATGCGCGAGTTCAAGCACGAGGTAAACGGCTTTGCGTTTACCTGCCGGCGACCGACCCGCGCACAATGGACGCAGATGGCACGAGACGGCGCCACTATTTTCGACATCGCTGAACAGTGCGTCATCGGCTGGGAGAAGGTCACCGAGGCGGATCTGATCCGTGGCGGCGCCTCCGACCCGGTGCCGTTCGATCGCGATGCGTGGCGTGAATGGCTGTCAGACGATCCAGACCTGTGGCAGATCGGCGAGACCGTGCAGGAAAACTACGCGCGTCACGTCGAGAAAACCGAGGACCGGGGAAAAAACTAACAACGTGGTTGGAGCGGCGGCACAAGGATGGTGCTTCAACCACGTTCGAGACTGACGCCATTGAGGCGTGGAACATGCTCGGCGGACAAATCGATTGGAGCGCGCTTCCGGTGATCTGCGACATTCTCGACATCGTTGACCCTGAAACCCTGGCGCGTGATCTGGTGACCATGCGCGACCACTTTGCAAGGCAGACCAAGCATGGCTGACGCACGCGCACGATTTCTGATAACGGCAGACGACCGGGCCAGCAAGAAGCTGCGCGGAGTTAAGCAGGAAATCGACGGCATTGGCAAGTCCCTGACCCGTATAAGCCGTATTAGTCTTGGCGGCGCGTTGAGTGTTGGCGGGCTTACGGCATTGGCGCAGCGGTCAATACAGACCGCAGACGCACTTGGCAAAACGGCTGATCGTCTTGGTCTGACCGTCGAGGCTTTTCAGGAATACCAATTTGCCGCCGAGCAGTCCGGCATCAATTCGCGCACATTTGAGACAGCGATTCAACGTCTAGGCCGTCGTTTTGCGGAAGCTGACAAAGGCGTCGGTGCGGCGAAAGACGCCTTTGAAGAATTAGGAATTTCAACGCGAGACGCCAATGGTAATCTAAAAACAATCGACGATTTGTTGCCAGAATTGGCCGATGCCTTCAGTCAAGTTAACACGCAACTAGAGCGCAATCGTCTTGCCTTCAAACTGTTTGATTCTGAAGGCGTTGCCTTCGTTAACCTTTTACGCGAAGGGTCGCAGGGTCTTAATGAGTTACGCGAGCAGGCACGGGAATCGGGTATCGTCATTCGCGAGGATTTAGTGCGCGGCGCCGAGGAGGCTAATGACAAACTGAATTTGTTAAGCCGCATCGTCAGCACGCAGGTAACGCAAGCGGTGCTGGAAGCGACGCCGGCCGTGTTGGCGCTGACGGAAGCATTCACATCGCTAAGCGTTGAAGCGTTAAAGGGTCTGAACGCAACGGGTCAAGGACTTGGAATTCTTGCGGCTAGTTTGGTCGAGTCCGATCGAACTGTGGCGGAATATCGACAAACGCGAATCGATAATCTAAACGCTGATATTCTGAGACTTGAAAAGGAAAAGCGTGCGTTTGAGGCTGGGCTAACCCGCGATCCTGGCATCAATTTAGACGAAGAAATTAGAAAGCGCGTGCAGTTGCGCGATGCCATCAAAGCCAACAACGAAGAATTGTTTAGAAGCGCGCGTCAACAACGCGAAATCAATGATCTGATATTTCAATCGCAAAATGTGCCGCGCGTGCAGGCGCCGGCATTGGGCGGGGAAGACCTGCCACGCAGATCATCGGGTTCATCAGCGCGCAATCGCGTCAGCGAGTCTCAGCGATATATTGAGTCATTGCAGCGGGAATCAGACACGCTTGGCTTGACTAGCACGCAACTCGTTGAATATGAGCTAAGACAGCGTGGTGCAACAGAGGCACAGATTGCGCGCGGCGTAGCATTGCGCGAATCTATAGATGCATTTGAAGCAATACAGGAAATCGAAAAAGAAAACGCGCGCATTTTCGAAGAAAGTGAAAAGGCGGTTGAGCGCGCCAACGAGGAGTGGAAACGTTTTGGTGAACAGTTAACCGAAACTGTTAACCCTGCGGAAAGACTTGAAAGAGAGCTTAATAAGATCGACGAGGCATTGCGGCGCGGCGTGATCAGTGCAGATACTTGGGGCGAGGCAACATTTAACGCGATCGAACGATTTGAAGATGCGACAGCAGACACTGCTGACAAATTAGATAAAACGGCCAAGTTAAGTGAAAAACTTGGTTTTACGTTTGCATCTGCTTTTGAGGATGCAATCATAGAAGGTGAAAATTTAGGTGATGTATTAAAAGCATTAGAAAAAGATATTATTCGAATAGTAACCAATCAATTAATTACTCGACCTTTAGCTGATGCTTTAGGCGACTTTTTAAAAAGTTCCACTACCGGTGGCGGGGATTTCTTTTCCAGCATATTCGCACGCGCCGCCGGTGGTCCGGTCGTCCGCGATCAGGCTTACCTGGTCGGCGAGCGGGGACCCGAGCTGTTTATGCCGCAGACGTCCGGGCAAATCCTCAGCAACGCCGACACGCGCCAGGCCATGGCGCGCACCGTTACCGTTAACGTCTACGGCGCAAAAGACCCAGATGAATTCCGCCGCAGCATGCCGCAGGTGCAGCGCGCCGCACGCCGCGCGATACTGAGCGCAAGCTAATGGCATTGATCAACGAAAAATTCCCCGAGCTTTCCACCTTCGGCACGTCCGGCGGCACCGACTGGAATACCACCATCGTCGAACAGGACAGCGGGTTGGAACAGCGTTTCATCCGTTGGCCGGTCGGTCGCCATCAGTACGACATTGCCGGCGCGATCCGCACCAATTCGGAATTCGAGGCGGTGCGCGATTTCCACTGGATTGCGCAGGGTCGCGGCAATTATTTCCGGTTCAAGGATTGGCTTGACTACAAGACAGCCGATTCAGTTACAGCAATTGACAGCCTACTGCTTGACGCCAATGGCTTGCCGGCGCAGGGCGACGGCGTGAGCACTGAATTCTACTTGTCGAAGACTTACAGCGTGGGCGCCTCAAGCCTATACAGGCCGATTGTTCTGCCGATCGAGGCCACGGTATTGGTTGCCATAGACGGCGTCCCACAGGCTACGCCAGGCGATTACACGCTGGACGCAACGACCGGCAAAATTACCTTCACTACGCCGCCGCTTGCCGCTACGGTGCTGACAAACGGCTGCGAGTTCGATGTACCGTGTCGGTTCAATGCCGATTTCCTGCCGGCCAACATTGTGAATAAGTCGGGGGATGAGTTCCTGGTCGACTTTGAGATCGGGTTGATCGAGGTCTGGGTGTGAAAAATCTGTCGCCGGCACTGCAAACGCATTTGCAAGGCGACAGCCTGACCCTGGCTCGCTGCATGATGGTCGAGCGGGTTGACGGAACACGCTTAGGCTTTACCGATCACCCGCGCGATTTGCTGGTCGACATGGGGACCGGCAACGGCAAAGAGACATTCGCTGGCGCCGGCGGATTCAACAGCACAGCACATGCCGGCGACGTCGGGCTTTCTGCTGATACCGTGTCATTGCTGGGTGTCATCGACGACGTTCGCATTACCGAATCGGATTTGAAAGGCGGCAAATACGTCGGCGCGCAAGTTTGGGTATTCGATGTCAATTATGTGACGCCGGACGACGGCGTGATTCAGATCGATTATGGCGTCATTGGCGACATCGAAATCAACGATCAGACCTGGGTAGCCAATACCAAGTCGATCGCCGAGCTACTGTCGCAAACGATGGGCGAAAAATATGGCCGCTACTGTCGCGCGACCCTGGGTGATGCCAACTGCAAAATCGTCCTTGACCCATTGAGCTGGCAGGCCACAACGGCTTATATTGTTGGCGATCTGGTGAAGGCCACGGCCTATGATGCACGCCGCTACCGCTGCACAACAGCTGGCACCAGCGGCGCCACCGAGCCGATTTGGGATACCACCATCGGCAACCCCAATACAGACGGCTCGGCGGAATGGGAAACCCTGGAAGCATGGACCAAACAAGGGACGGTGACCGGCGTCACCGATCGGCAGTCGTTCAGCGACAGTGCGCGTATCGAGCCGGCTGACTGGTTTCGTCAGGGTGTCGTGACCTGGAAAACCGGACAGAATGCCGGTCTGTCGCAGCAGGTGAAGACTAACGACGCAGTCGGCAACATCTCGTTGTTGCATCCGATGCCGTTTGACATCGCTGGCGGCGATACCTTCGACATTGTGGCCGGCTGCAACCATCTGCTGAAACTGCCGGGCGACGTGTTC
>JASJCF010000130.1 GCA_030066265.1 Acidimicrobiia bacterium
TCCCCACTCGAAGCCGACCGCAAGGTGTTCCTCCTCGAGGAGGCATCCCTCCTCAACGACGAGGCAGCCAACGCCCTCCTCAAGACCATCGAAGAACCGATTGATTCGACTCGATTCGTGCTCGTGGCTGAATCCGAAGACGACCTCCCGCCGACCGTGGCCAGCCGTTGCCGGACGGTGGTGTTCTCCAGGGTCGATGAGGAGACGATTGCCGCTGGTCTCGCTGCCAGGGGGATCGACGAGGAGAGCGCCCTGCGAGCTGCCTTGATCTCGGGAGGCCGCCCGGGGCTGGCCCTCTCATTCGCCACCGAACCGGCGGTGGCGGCGTTTCGCGACATATGGCTCTCGGTCCCTGATCGGCTGACGGATCACCCGGGAGACGCATACCGGCTCGTCGACGAGGTGACTGCGGCGACGGGACCGCTCCTCGAAGCCGTCAAGAGGCGACAGGGGGATGAGATCGAGCAGCTCCATCCCGCTGGTGGCACGCCGAAGGCCCTGGCCGACCAACATCAGCGAGAGCTCGCCCGCGCATCCGATGCCCTGTACGTGGCCGGCTTGGAACTGTTGGCGACCTTCTACCGGGACACCGCGGCAGCTCAGTTCGGTGCCGACGTCCTGAACACCGACGTTCCCGTTTCCTCCTTCACGAGGATCCTTCCCACCACGGCCGTGGCCAACGTCGAGCGGGTGCTCGAGACGGTGGAGGCGTTGGAGGCCAACCAGCGGCCGCATCTCGCTCTCGCTGCTCTCTTCGTGGACCTCGGTACCGATGCCTGACCTCGCATACAGCATTCCCCGAGGGCTCGTTCGGGCCCTGCGGTTCCCGAGTCACTTCGTGACGTCGACGGTGTTCGACCTCGAGGTGACAGGAAAGGAACACGTCCCCCAGCGTGGATCGGTGGTCATCGCCGCAAACCACTTCTCACACCTCGACGTGCCGTTGATCGGCCTCAACCTCGACCGGTTCCTCCGGTTCCTTGCGGTCGACGAGCTCTACGGGCGAAACCTCGCGTTCGACGCTGCGCTCAACCTGTTCGGGGCGATTCCCCTCGACCGGGACGGGTATCCCGTGGCTGCCCTTCGCACTGCCATCGCCTATCTCGAGGACGGGCACGCCATCGGGGTCTTCCCCGAAGGTCGGCGCGTCGAGTCGTGGGGTGTCGATCCTCCCAAGCGTGGGGCGGCATGGCTGGCCTGGATGACCGGAGCACCGCTGCTGCCAGTGACCATCTACGGGACGCATGTGTCCATGGCACCCGAAGCGAGATCATTCACGAGGGCGGCTTCGCGCATCTGGATCGACGAGCCGCTGTGGTGGCACGACTACACCGACCGCATCGACCCGTTGCAATCCATGATGGATACGTGGTACGAAGTGGTCAACGAGCATCTCGAGCCTTGGAGGAGTCTTGACACGTAAGCGGATCGTCGTGACCGGAGGCTCCGGCCTCATCGGTTCCGCATTGGTCTCGTCGCTCCAGGCGAGAGGTGACGATGTCGTTGTGGTGCGCCGCGGCGAAGGGTCGGTTACGTGGGACCCCGATGCCGGAGTGTTGGACCCCGGGATCCTTGCTGGAGCCGACGCCGTCGTCTGTCTCAACGGGGTGGGCGTTGGCGACAAGCGCTGGTCCGATGCTCGCAAGGAGCTCATCGTGACCTCGCGCGTCAATCCGACCAACCTGCTCGCACGGACGATGGCCGAGCTCGATGACAAGCCCGGTGCGTTCATCGTGGGAACCGCCGTCGGCTACTACGGCGACACGGGCGACACGATCGCAACGGAGGCATCGCCCGCGGGCAGCGACTTCCTGGCCGACGTCGTGGTTGCGTGGGAACAAGCCGCATCCCCGGCGATCGAAGCCGGCATACGCACCGCGTTCGCCAGAACGGGAACCATCGTGCTCAGCACGGAGAACCCGGCGATGAAACAGCTTCTGCCGCTCTTCAAGGCAGGCCTCGGCGGACCGATCGGCGACGGTCGGCACTGGTGGTCCACCATCACGCTGCGTGACGAGGTGCGCGCCCTCGAGTACCTGATCGACGGAGAGCTCGACGGTCCTGTCAACCTCGTCGGACCCAATCCCGTGCGCCAGGGGGACTTCGCCAAGGCGCTCGGTGCCGAGTTGGGTCGGCCGGCAGTCGTGCCAGTGCCGAAGTTCGCCCTCGACATCCGGCTCGGCAAGGAGATGGCCCAGGCGATCGGGTACGGATCACAACGGGTGGTTCCCGAGGTGCTGCTCGAATCCGGGTTCCAATTCACCTCGTCGAGCGTCGAAGACGCGCTCCGGGAGATGCTGGCCTGAAGGGCCTCGTAGCTGCGGAGAGTGAGCGCCACTAGACGCAGCGTGGTATTCCGCGTATGCTTCCTCCCGGTTGGGGAGGCTCCATCGACAACCAGATGGAGGAATCATGCGCGGGATCACCCTGAGGATCCTCGTCGTGGTCGGCATGATCGCAACCACCCTCGCCGTGAGCAATGGATCCGCAAACGCCGGGATCGGCACGTTCACCGACGACGACGGAGACATCCACGAACCCTCGATCGAGGCGATCGCCAAGGAAGGCATCACGAAGGGGTGCAATCCACCTGCCAGTGATCGCTTCTGTCCGGGGGGCCATGTCACCCGGGGTCAGATGGCCGCATTCTTGGTGCGGGCCCTTGGCCTCACCGATCGTGGCTCGAAGGACTTCACCGACGACAACGACTCGGTCTTCGAAGCCGACATCGAGAAGCTGGCCCAAGAGGGCATCACCAAGGGATGCAATCCTCCGTCGAACACGAGATTCTGTCCCGACAAGAAGGTGACCCGCGGTCAACTGGCCGCCTTCCTGGCGAGGGCCCTCAGCCTCACCGATCGTGGCTCGAAGGACTTCACCGACGACAACGGTTCGGTCTTCGAGGCGGATATCGAGAAGCTGGCGCAGGCGGGGATCACCAAGGGCTGCAACCCGCCGTCGAACACCCGGTTCTGTCCGGACAACCCCGTGACGCGTGCGCAGATGGCCACCTTCCTCACCCGCGCGCTCGGGCTCGATCCCATCGAGGTCGGACCCCCGCCCGGCCTCCCGGCCGAGGACGATGCCGCGCTCGTCGGTCGGTTCCACGTGCGCCGGACCGACACCTCACCGATCGAGCCCTACTTCGTGCGCAACATGGGGTACTGGCCACGTTCGTTCAACTCCGGGCAGGACATCAACCCGGTCCCCGGCACCGAGAACTGGCAAGTCGACCGCGTCGATGACGCCGGGGTGTACGACGGCTGGGATGCGCTCTCTCCCGCCAACTCGTGGGGCTTCAACAGCTACCGCAAGGACAACACCTGGATGAACTTCACCCTCAATCGCCCTGCCAGGGTCGGCGTGGTGTGGAGGGACGACTCGCCTCGCCCGTCGTGGCTCCAGTCGGGATGGTCGAACGGTGGAACGGTCCAGATCGATGGGCGGTACGCACCGGTCTACGAGAAGAGCTTCCCTGCCGGTCCGGTGAGTCTGGGCACGGTGGAGGCCAACGGCGACAGCCGCACGATGTATCTGATCTTGCTTGCAGAATCGGACGGGACTCCGACGCCGACGCCACCGGTTCCGTCCGGGAAGCAGTATCCGGTGCCCGGCAAGGCCTGCCCCGAATGGGTCCACGACCGGCACACCACGGTCGGGCCGGACGGCAAGACGTACAACACGTGGCACCCGCAATGGGATCCGGTGTACTGGTGCTCGTTCGGGCACGACCACGGTTCCAGCCCGTCCCTGATCCCGGGTGCTCCGATGGTGCCGTACGGATACGTCGCCGACAAGGTTCCCCAGGATGAGCCCGACATGGGGTTCAAGGAGTTCACCTTCCAGGATCTCAGCTCGAAGCACTGGGTTCGGTTCGTCATCCACGCCGGGACGGCGAGCGGTCGCCGGGTGTGCGCCCGCCTCCACACGCTGTACGTGCAGGTGTACGACAACAGCGGTCGCGAGCTCATGAACATCGGGTTCAAGGCCGACTACGGCGCTGCGGTGTCGACGGATGGGCCGGTCCTCACGCCGAGCAACTGTGGCTATTCGATGCCTGCCCTGCGCAACGAGGTGGGTGACGATCGGGAACGATCGATCAACGTCGGCGCAGACTCGAACGACTACGAGCGGTGGGACTCGAAGGACGACACCACCCAGACGCGCAATCTGGGCTTCGGTGCGTTCGAGCATTCGTTCGACATCCGCAACCCGATGTCGCACTGCGTGAACCAGACGTGCAACTCGGTGGTCAAGCGCGACCCCGAGTGGCAGAACGCCACCCGTCGCACCATGGGGATGTCGTCATGGCAGGCGCCGTTCACCTTCTCGGTTGCGCGGGCGCTCGGGACCGGGGAGTTCTTCACTGATCCGTACGGCAACGGGCTGGTGTCCTCCGGTGCGCCGAACGCAACCAGGCAGTTCATCGACCCGGCCGTGCAGGGCGTGGACTTCCTCATGGACTCGGGCACCAATCGCATCGAGTGTGTTGCGACGGACCCGTGGACGTTCGACTACCAGTGCTTCCAGCTCGGTGACGGCGATCACATCCCACCCGTTCCGGATATGAACATCCAGTTCGGGATCGAGAGCAACTGATCGCTGCCCGCCTTGCGGGGTGCGGCCTCGTGCCGCACCCCGCATCGAGGTCTCTCGGTGTGTGAGACGCGACCCTGAGTGCGTTGGTGGACGTCGTTGGTATCCTCGCATCGCCTCGCCGGGGTAGCTCAGGGGTAGAGCAACGCACTCGTAATGCGTAGGTCGCGGGTTCAAATCCCGCCTCCGGCTCCGAACGCTGTCGCGCAGGAGCGCATTGTCATTCGACGGATCGCCAGCGATCCGAGGTTCTGCACCTATGGGCTGGGTTTCTGTCGCCGTGTGCGGTCGATTGGCGGACCGCTTCTTCGAGACTTCAGGTTGAGGAGCCATCTGCGGTTCCAACGACTTCAGGTTCGAGAGGGCGTCCATTCGCCGGATCGCAAGCGATCCGAAGTCTTGCGCCTGTGGGCTGGGTTTCTGTCGCCGTGTGCGGTCGATCGGTGGGCCGGTGCCAAGCGGTTCTAGGTTCAAATCCCGCCTCCGGCTCCGATCGCTTTTCATAGCACCTGTTGAAGGCCGCACCCATGGTGCGGCCTTCGTCGGTGGTGGACCGGCGACCTCCTTGTGCGTAGGTCGAAGGCGAGTCGTTCGCTTCGCTCTCGTCGTCTGCTGCCTGGGAGCTGGGTTGCCTTGGGTGGTGGTCGGGTGGATCGGCGGGCCGGTTCCTAGAGACTTCAGGTTCAAATCCCGCCTCCGGCTCCAACATCAATTGCCTCACATCTGGCCGCGCCACTGGCGCGGCCGGCTGCTTTTCGGGCCGGCGTTTCTGCATCATCGCCTGTCTCTCACTCTCCCCGGCTGTGCCCTGGGGGGGGGGAGTGAGATGGCGGTAGCCAGAGGGGGCTCGCTGATGGCGGTCGGGTTGTCGGCGGTGCTCGGTGGCGGGCTGGCCCCCTCTGCCCATGGGGCCTTCGGCCCTCGGGCATCTCCCCCACCGGAGGTGGGGGAGAGTGAAGAGTGTCGCTTCGTCGTATCGATAGCCGCTGGAAGCTGAGCTGATCGATCGCTACTTCCGAGCATGTGCGTGGACGTCGCGATCTTCCCGCGTCGGGAATCCCGTGAGAGAATCCTTGCGAGGACGACATGGAGATGTTCGATCGATCCGAGGCGCCCGAGCAGGTGGATCGGGTGCGCGACCGTCTTCCCGACTTCGCTGTGCTCTTCGTGATCGGACTCGTGGCTGCAGCCGGTAGCGGGGTGCTCATTGCCACGGTGACGGCAGCCGACCTCTGGCCGGCCGTGGCAGCCGGTCTGATCGTTTTGGGTGTCGTCTGCCTGCTCTCGGCCGGGCTCACCGGTGGCAGCTATGCGGTCGGCGGTGTGGGCAAGGGCGCAGCGCGCTACACGTTCCGGTTCGGAGACGGGAACGAAGGGCTCGTCCAGGAATGGCGGGACGGATACCGCCCTCCCAAGGACACCACTGCGTTCCTCCAGGTCATTGCGGGCGCGGGCTACATGGCCATCGGTGCCGTCCTTCTGGCGACCATGACCTAGTCCGAACGGAAATCGCCGGAATCTGGACGCGAGCCACGACTGCCCTTCCCGTGTGTCGATGTGCGCCGAAGGCGACTGTCGGAGCTCGTGGAGCCTTCCACTGATCCTGGTATGAGCGAGCGCAACCAGGTGACGGCGAACCAACCGATGTAGATCGCGTAGCCCCCGAGAACGATCCAGAACAGGGCTGTGAGGACTTCGTGAGCGGTCATGGGTCGAACGTATCGCCCCGGTGTGACAGCTTCCGGGGACGCAAACCTGCCGATCATGGCGACTCGAGCAGAATGGCCCGACGAAGCGGAAGTACCGCCGGGAGCCCATGATCGCTGAGCCGCTGCGATTCCCCCGCAGTTCCGAGGCGAATAGCCGTCACCGGATCTCAGCGAAGAAGGCGCC
>JASJCF010000131.1 GCA_030066265.1 Acidimicrobiia bacterium
GTGATGCGCCACGCAACCGGATGATCCTGGAGAAGAGGGCGGTCGCGGAGCCGATCAGACCGGGTGCGGTCGGGTTCCTGCCGGCTCATTGCTCGTCGGAGTACACGGGGCGGTACGCGTCTTGCGGGTTCTGTGGAAGCGACGAGCACCCCAGGGCATAGTCCACGATCTCTGTGAGTTCTGCGGGCATCCACGGCACGTCTTCGAAGGCCCCTCGCGCGGCGGTTGCGTCGAGCCTCGCCTGGAATTCAGCGCACACCTCGTTGTCGGCCTCGAGGGCGTCCCGGTATGCGGCCATCTCTGCGCTGTCGCTCAGGTCGTCCCAATCAGTCGCTGTCGCCGCCCGGGCGGCCAGCTCGGTGATCGGGAGTTCTCGGAAGTAGAGCGCGTGGAGCTCCTCGATCTGGTCGGGCGGATCGAGGGCGGCCGCAGCTTCGACTGCCTCATCCTGGATCTCTGCGACCTGCCCAAGCGCCATGGAGAGGTCCTGAGGGGTGAAGTCGGTGAGCTCCATACCCGAATCGCCAAACCCGAGATGGTCTCCTTGGCCCACGATGAGCACCATGCCCTGCGGTCCGGCCACCACCTCCTCGTACCGCTCGAGGCCCCGGTCGAAGATCGCATCCATGGCCTCGACGTACTCGGTCATCGTCATCTCGCCGCCACCGCAACCGGCAAGCAGGGCGGCGACCACAAGCACGGCGGATGTCACGTTCTTGATCGCCATCGGCTCCTCACGCCCACCGAGGTCGGGCTACACCCCCAACGGTAGTTCCGCCGGGATCGATCGAAGGCCCGGACAACGCCGCCGGAGCTCCTAGCCCGCAGCTGCGACAAACAGGTGCACGAGCCCATCGACTCCCTTGAGGCTGACCTCGCCCACCTCTGAGAACGCGACATCGGTGTCGCCCATGGCGTCCACGACCTCCTGGGTGACGAGCACCTCACCCGGCCTGGCGTAGTCGACGACGCGGGCCGCGATGTTCACCGTGTCGCCGAAGTAGTCGACATCCCGCACGATCATGGGTCCGGCGTTGACTCCCACGCGAGCCCGAGGTAGCGCGGTGGTGTCGGTGGTAGCGACGAGCGCAAGACCGCACCGCACGGCGTCGGCTGGCTGCTTGAAGTGCAACATGGCACCGTCTCCGAGCATCTTGACGATGGTCCCGTGATGGAGCGCAACGGTGCGCCGAACGAGGTTCGAGAACTGATCGACGTCGGTGGCGATGGCGCCCTCGCCTCGAGTGCCGGTCCGGTGCGTGAACGCCGTGAGGTCCACGAACGCCACCGCAGGCGGAACGAGGGCCCGGTCCCACTCGACCCCCACCTCTCCGAGCGCACGCTCGAGCAGAACCATCGTTCCGGAGAAGATCGCATCATCGAGATACCGATTCCACAGGAGTTGGACGAGCCGGTCGCCGAGCTCCTGGAACCTGGCGCCGTTGCGATTCTGCGCACCGAGGATCTCGCCGTAGCTCGTCCCAGAATCGACGAGCGGTTGGCGTACGCCTTCTTCCCACATCTCACTCGCGCTGACAGCGACCCTTCGGAGGCTGTCGGCGGTGTTTCGGAACATCCGCAGGGCAACCGGTTCCGGCACACCGAGTTCGACGAGCTCGGCAAGGACCCCGAGCAGCAACGCATCGTCCTCACGCACCGAGGCTTCGTCGTCCGACGCACGCTCTCCGAGGGCCAACCGCACGTCGGTGACGAGAGCATCAGACAGACCCAATGTCGCCACGAGGTCCGCCAATGACTGATCGAGCATCACAACCCGGTGCGGACGGGCGAGTGCAGCGTCGAGTTGCTCGATGTCCAGTTCACTGCTGCGGAGTGCCTGCGCGAGCACGGCCGGCTGAATGCCGGATTCCTCGATCTGAACGATGAACCGGATGCGGGAGACGAGCCGATCGTCCCAATCGTGTTCGGGTAGCAAGCCCAGGTCCACCAGATGGAGCACGTGCTCGTTCGACACACCGGCCTTCGATGCGAACTCGTCAACGGTCATCGTCACGGCCATGACACTACGCACTATCACCGCCTCCTTGGGTATCCGGCGTGGCCAGACGAATCCGCGCTTGACACAGACTGAACGTTCATTCATAATGAATGAGCATTCACTCATAGGAGACACCACCATGGCATGGACCACGACCGACATCCCCGACCTGACCGGCAAGATCGCCGTCGTCACCGGAGCCAACGGAGGACTCGGGCTCGAGTCGGCGAAGGCGCTCGCCGGAGCCGGCGCACACGTCATCATGGCAGCCCGCAACCAGGAGAAGGCACAGGCCGCCCAGGACGAGATCATGGCGGCGTATCCGGACGCCTCGCTCGAAGTCGTCGAACTCGACCTCGCATCCCAGGCGTCGACCAAGGCTGCCGCCGCGTCGATCGCCGAACGTCACCCCACGGTTGACATCCTCATCAACAACGCAGGTCTGATGGCGATGCCAGAGCGCCGAACCGAGGATGGGTTCGAGATGCAGCTCGGTGTGAACCACTTCGGCCACTGGACATTCACGGCGGGCCTGCTTCCCTCACTGCTCGCCGCCGATTCCGCCAGGGTGGTCACCGTCACCAGCACGGCGCATCACACCGGCCGGCCGATCGACCCGGACAACGTCAACCTGGAGGGTTCCTACTCGGCGTGGGGAGCGTACGGTCGAGCCAAGCTCGCCAACTACCACTTCGCTCTCGGCCTTCAGAGGGAGTTCGATTCCCGCGGTCTCGCAGCTCAGAGTCTCGTCGCCCACCCCGGTCTGTCGCATACGAACCTCCAGGTGCACACGGTCGAACAGGGCGGCGGTGGCGCATCGGCACCCTTCTGGGCGTGGATGGCCAGGAACACCGGCATGGACGCCGACCGAGGGGCACTCCCCCAGCTCCGTGCGGCAACCGACCCGAACGCCAAGGGAGGCGAGTTCTACGGACCGCGGTACGTGAACCGCGGACCGGCCGTTCGGCTGCCCGTGCTGCGCCCCGGCAATGACGACGCCATCGAGACACTCTGGGAGGTCTCCGAGCAGGAGACCGGTGTCGCGTTCGACTTCGAGGAGGAGCGGAGGGTCGCATGACACCGGGCATGGATCGTCCTGCGGCCGTTCGCCGAGCCCTCCGCGACCTCGTCGCCGAGCGCGGCTTCCACGGCGCCTCCATGGGAGCCGTCGCAAAGGAAGCCGGGGTGGCGACCGGCACCGCATACACCCACTACGAGTCCAAGGATGAGCTCGTCTATGCGACGTACCTCGAGATCAAGGCCGGGCTGAGCGCCGCCGTCCTCGAAGACCTCGACGCATCGGCGAGCCCGTTCGATCAGTGGAACCACATGCTCACGACGGCGTACGACTACCTGTCCGAGCAGCCCGAGCGCGCACGGTTCCTGAGCCAGCTCGAGGAGTCGCCGTACTACGAAGAGGCCCACGCCCGGCTCGCCCAAGCCGGGGATCCCCTCGTCGAGGCTGCGCAATCTCAGGAGTTCAGGAAGCTGCTCATCGACCTGCCGGACCAGGTGATCTACGCGCTCTCGTTGGGCGTCGCCGTCCGACTCATCGCAGCGGGAATCCAACTGAAGGCCGAAGAGGTCGACAACCTCGTCTCAGCCACCTGGCGGGCCGTCACGCGCCCGTAGTCAGCCGTCGGCACAACCCGTGCGCCGGAAGCGGACCGAACCACGACCGATGTGATCGGCGACAGTGCGTACCGACCGACCAGCTCAACCGAAGGACACACCATGATCACCGAATTCACCGCAGCGGATGTACCAGATCAGACCGGCAAGACCTTCTTCGTCACCGGAGCCAACACGGGCATCGGATTCACAGCGGCGAAGGTGTTCGCCGAGCGGGGCGGACGCGTCCTTCTCGGCAGCCGGAGCCGGGACAAGGGACAGGCGGCTATTGCACAGATTGTCGACAGCCATCCCAGCGCTGACGTATCGCTCGTGGAGATCGACCTTGCCGACCTCTCGAGCGTCCGACAAGCCGCAGACCTCGTCGCCCAACAAGGGCACCTCGACGTGCTGGTCAACAACGCCGGTGTCATGTGGAATCCGAAGACGATCACCACCGACGGGTTCGAATCGCAGTTCGGCGTCAACCACCTCGGCCACTTCGCTCTGACCGGTCTCCTCCTGCCGACGCTCGAGAGAACCCCGAACAGCAGAATCGTCACGATCTCCAGCAACGGCCACCGGCTCGGGGACGGTGACCTCTACTGGGACGACATCAACGCGGACGACGACTACCACCCCAGGCGGAGGTACTACGCCAGCAAGCTCGCCAATCTGCTGTTCACGTACGAGCTGGATCGACGCCTGCGGGCACGAGAGTCATCGACGATCGCCGTCGCCGCCCACCCTGGCGCATCGGACACGGAGCTGAGCCGGTACGTGACCGGTCCGATGGGGATCGCGACCAAGGTGTTGACACCGGTGATGCGGCCGTTCATGAATACTGCCGAGCAGGGCGCATGGCCCACGGAGCTGGCTGCGACCGCGCCGGGTGTCGAGGGCGGGCAGTACTTCGGGCCGGGTGGTCGCGGCGAAATGGCCGGGTCAGCCCGTCAGGTGGACTCGAGCCCGGAGAGCAAGGACGCAGGCAAGGCAAAGCGCCTGTGGGACCTCTCCATCGAGATGACCGGAGTCGACCCCGGCATCTGAGTCGGGCCATACCCCGATTCGGCGGTGGCTGGACGCCGCCATCGAGCGTCCCACCGCTGGGCGCCGGATCCGCTCGTCGCCCTCGTGCGGTGCGTCCGCTGACATCGACGTCGCCGTACATGCGCCGCGCTAGGTCTTCACCCCGACGACACTCTCGAAGAGGATCGGGCCGCGTCTCCACGGCCGATGGAGGACATGGTCGTCGACACGGAAGCCGGCGTCTCGGAGATGCCCATCGAGATCCATGACGGGTAGCCAAGGCGTGATGCCTTGAACCCACGTCGTCGTGTATGCGATCCCGTGGTATGCGCGCCATGCTGCCCGACCGGCCCTCGAACCGCGCGGGCGGCCGGTATCGGTGATCAACATGGTTCCACCGGGACGCAGGAAGCTCCTCATCCGCTCGACGACGAGAGGCCGCGTCCGATCGTCGAAGCAGTCGAGGAGGAAGTTCGCAACGACGACGTCATACGGCTGATCGGGTTCGAACGCAAAGAGGTCGCACACTCGCAGGTCGGCCGCCAGGCCCACGGACGCGAACCGCCTCTTGGCCACATCGATCATCTGCGTCGATACATCGATGCCGGTGACCCGTGCTCCGTTCTCCGCTGCGCCGAGGGCCTCGCTCCCCGGCCCGATGCCGATATGGAGCACGCGGGAGCCGGCCTCGATGTGCGCGAGCTGCATCCGCTGCGCCCTGGGTACACAACCGAAGGAGTACGCCTCCGTGAGCCGCTCGTAGATCGGTGCCATCCGATCGTAGGTTCGGCCGGCCATGCTCGTCACCCTCCGACGCGCACCATAGCCCTCGGGGTCGTTCCCGGCGGGTAGGTTCCGTTTCTCAGCTCCAGAGGAGGCGGTCGTGCCCGGCGGTTCGAAATATCAGGGGCCTGCAGATGCCCTTGGGGCGTATCAGGCGGCGGTCGACCTCAGCACGAGCGGCGCTGAGGTGAAGGGAGCCAAGAACCCCTACACGTCGCGCAACGGCCACATGTTCAGTTTCCTGGACGCCACCGGCACGATGGCACTCCGCCTGTCGGACGAGCTGACCGACGAGTTCCGGTCGAGGTACCAGAGCGGGGATGTGACGCAGTACGGGTCGACGATGCGCGGCTACTCATCGGTCCCAGCCGAGCTGCTCGCCGATACGCGCGAGTTGGCCGCCTGGTTCGATCGATCGTGGGAATGGATCGGGACTCTGCCCCCGAAGCCCACGAAGAAGTGACGAGGCAGAGGCCCTCCGCGCATCTCGCACGCATAGCGGGAACCTGGGCTGCCGTCGGAGGCTTCACCCTCATCGCCCTCGTCATGGGGACGATTGCGATCTTCGGACTGCCGCTCTCGAGGTCACAGCGCTCCCTGGCCACCGAACCAGCTCCACCGCAGAACGTCCAGCATTCGCAGGCAGGTCCTCCGCAATGAGGCGATCTCGGTGATCGCGCCCCGGTCGACCAGCCTCAGCCAGCATCCTTTCGGCGGAGCGGTACGTAGATCGTGTAGTCGCGCGGCCGCGGCTCGAGCTTCAACCAGACCTCCAGGTACTCCAAGGCCGGCGCGGCGGCTTCGAGCACCCGGTGCCGGCCGATGAAGGCGGCGGTTCCGAGTAGGGCGACACCGGCGAACAGGAAACTGAACCCGGTGATGCTGAAGCCTCGTACCTGCTGGTAGGCCACACCTGTCATCGGCAACGTCGGCGGGACGGTGGTTGCCGTGATGGTCGGCGGGACGGTGGTCGTGGTCGTCGGCGGGAGCGTGGTCGTCGTGGTAGGTGGATGGGTGGTCGTGGTCGTCGGCGGGACGGTGGTCGTCGTCGTCGGCGGGAGCGTGGTCGTCGTGGTAGGTGGATGGGTGGTCGTGGTCGTCGGCGGGACGGTGGTCGTCGTCGTCGG
>JASJCF010000020.1 GCA_030066265.1 Acidimicrobiia bacterium
GCGCGTGACCGGTGATGTCGATTACCGGGTTTCCATGCCATCCTCCTCGGTGTGAGACGGATGGCGGTGCTCGTGACGATGCTCGCTGCGGCACTGGGTGCCTGCGGCGATGCCGGGGTGCTCGATGGCGTCGGAAACCGGACCCGCGAGGTGGTTCAGGGTGAGACCACCACCACGTCGTTGGTGGTGGCCGTTGCGGCAGGCGTGGACGAGGCTCTGGTCACCAGCACCGACGTGCTGTGGTTCAACGACGACATCGTTCCGCAGTTCACGGGCTCATCGCCGGATGTAATCGCCGCAGTGTGGTCCCGACAACGCTCGAGCCGCTTCGTCCAAGCCGCGCGAGCGGAGATCGCAGCTGCACTCCCATCACTCGGCTTCCCCGAGACGGTGCCCGCGCAGGTCCGGTGGATCACCAGCCAGCTCGTGTACGACGACCTGTCCGGCGATCTGAGCGCCGACACCTCGGCGGCCTTCGGTCTGTGGACCGACGAGCCGTACCAGACGGACACGTCGCGACTGGGCGTTCTGCGTGTCGGCCGTGCCCCGTCGGAGGCGCCTGCGGTCCGCAGCGTCATGGCCTCCATCGAGGTGCCTGACGGCGTGAGCCTGAGTTGGACCGAGTCCGGGCACCGGTACGAGCTGTTCTGCCAATCTCGCGTATCGGAGGCCCTGTGCGTCGAGGTTGCACTGTCGACGGTGCCGCTCCTCGACCTTCGGCCCTGAGACCGCTGCCCAGACGGGCCCCGGTGCACCGCGATACCTGTTGCCGTTCCTATCGTTGACCGGCAATGAACTACAGCGGCTACGGCGCCCTCATGCGCTACGACGAGAGCCAGAGCCCGGACATCGACCGAGCGTTGCTGCGTCGTGTCTTGTCCTATGCGCGACCCTATCGAGGGCACCTGGTCATCGTGCTTGCCACGATCGTCGTCATCACGCTGTTGTCGCTTCTGCCTCCGTTGCTGATGCGACAGCTCATCGACGTGGCGATCCCCGAGGAGGACCTGGGGATGGTGACGTTGCTGGGTCTCGCGATGGTCGCCGTCCCGCTCATCAACGGCATCGTGGGTGTCCTCCAGCGCCGTGAGACGGCGTACATCGGCGAGGGCATCATCCACGACCTCAGGCGCGAGCTCTTCGACCATCTCCAATCGATGTCGCTGGGCTTCTTCACCAACACCAAGACCGGTGAGCTCATGTCGCGCCTCAGCTCCGACGTCGTCGGCGCCCAGCAGGCCGTGAGCAGCACCTTCGTGACCCTCGTGTCGAACCTGTTCGCGGTGGTTGCCACGCTGCTCATCATGATGCGGCTCGAGTGGCGCCTCACCATCCTCGCCGTCTCGATCCTCCCGCTGTTCATCATCGCCTCGCGACAGGTGGGCAAGCGACTACGGACCATTCGCCGGGCCCAGATGGAGGCGAATGCCGAGATGACCGGGATGATGCAAGAGACCCTCTCGGTCTCCGGGGCGCTCTTGGTGAAGCTCTTCGGCCGAACAGCGTTCGAGAGCTCGCAGTTCAGCAGCAGAGCCGCGACCGTCCGCGATCTGGGAGTCACGCAGGCCGTGGTCGGTAGATGGTTCTTCATGGCCCTCGGGTTGGTCTCGGCCCTCGGGACGGCCGTCACCTTCTGGCTCGGTGCCGTGATGGTGATCAACGGCGACATCACCATCGGGACCATCGTGGCGCTCTCCGCCTACCTGGCCGCCCTGTACGGGCCGTTGTCGTCGCTGGCGAACGCTCGCGTCGAGTTCACGACGTCACTCGTGTCGTTCGAGCGAGTCTTCGAGGTCATCGACTTGCCGGTCGATGTGGAGCCGCCCACCGACCCGGTTCCGCTGACGTCGATCGAAGGTCGTGTGGAGTTCGCCGATGTGTGGTTCTCCTACGACAGCTCGGTCAGCGGCCTCGAGTCGGTGCGGCGCTTCGGATGGGGTGACAGCGGCACCGTCGACGATGTCGTCCGGCGGCCGAGCGACGGCTGGGTGCTCGAGGATGTCTCATTCGCCGTCGAGCCGGGCAAGACCGTCGCGCTGGTGGGCCCTTCCGGAGCTGGGAAGACGACGATCACCTATCTCGTGCCCAGGCTGTACGACGTGAGCAGAGGGTCGGTGTCGATCGACGGCGTCGATGTTCGCGACCTCGCCCCCGAGACGATCGCACGCGCGGTCGGTGTCGTCACGCAGGAGACCTATCTCTTCCACGACACGATCGAGATGAACCTCCGCTACGCCGCTCCCGAGGCGACGACGGACGAGATCCTTGCTGCTGCAGAGGCAGCGAACATCCGTGACTTCATCGACTCCCTCCCGGACGGGCTGCAGACTCGCGTCGGCGAACGCGGGTATCGCCTCTCGGGTGGCGAGAAGCAGCGGATGGCGATTGCCCGGGTCATCCTGAAGAACCCCTCGATCTTGATCCTCGACGAGGCAACGTCGCACCTCGATGCCCGATCGGAAGCACTCGTGCAGGAGGCGCTGGACGGGGTGATGCAGAACCGCACGTCGCTCGTGATCGCACACCGTCTCTCGACGGTGCTCAACGCCGACCGGATCGTCGTCGTGGACGGCGGGCGGGTCGCCGAGACTGGAACGCACGGCGAGCTTCTGGTCCGCAACGGTCTCTACGCACAGCTCTTCGAGACGCAGTTCCGAGCGGCACCGGAGTCTCCGGTGGCGTTCCCATGACAGTCCGCGTCCGGCGATTCACCGCAATGTGGATCCTGGTCGCTGCGGTTGTGTCGGCATGTGGCTCACCCACTCCGATCGGTGAGTACGCAGATGCAATGAGCGCCTCTGCAGAGGCATACGTCGTGGAATCGCAGAACCTCTCGTTCGACTACCAGAGCTCAGTGGAAGACGGCGTCCGTGATCTCGTCGACCGTGGCGTCGATGATGCCGAAGAGCAGGCGACGGAGCTCATGAGGCGTTCCACGGTGGAGTACCTCGCCCTCCTGCTCGATGCGATGGGAAGATACGTCGCTGAGCTCGAGGAGCTCGATCCACCGTCCGATCTGCGCGATGAGCACACCGAGTACGTGGCCTCGGTGCGGTCGGTCCATGGCGCGATCCCTCAGACCCAAGCGGCCGTCGGCGAAGCTGCCGACCTCGAGGCGGTTCAGCGGGCGTTCGTGGCATCGGCGTTCTCGGATGGGCAGCCGAGATGGACGGCGACATGCGCAGCGCTCGAGGCAGCCATCGTCGACGGGGGAGCAACAGCCAACCTCCGCTGTGTCCGCACCGAGGTTCCGGGATGACCGGCCGGTACGAGATGTGGGACGGTTCGGGCCCCGTCACGGTCGGCGTGCCGGTCTCAGGCGGAGAGAACGTCATGGTTCCCGTCGTGCGGGCTGTCGTCCGGCCGCCCGGCGACGCGGACCAGATCATCCTTCAGCGCCGCGATGAGCCCGGTGAATCTGTCGCAGGCCTCTTCGAGCTTCCCGGTGGGCGCTGGCATGCTGGAGAGGACCCTGCCAAGGCCATCGCCCGTGAGGTGGCCGAAGAGACAGGATTGCGAGTCGTCACGGTTGCGGGCGTGGCGGTGGACCGGCTCGATGAGCGTCGGGGCATCGCAACGGTCCGCCCTCTGGCCGTGACCGCAGGCGTCGAAGGAGCGTTCCCGGCGGCTCACATGATCCTGGTCGTCGACGCCGTCGGAGAGCCAAGGGCAGAGCCGGGCGAGTCCGCCGATGTCCGCTGGTGGAGTCTCGACGCGGTCCGGTCCGAGATGGCACGCAATCGCGCTGCCTTCATCCCGTCGAGCTTCGCTGCGCTCGAGGCGTATGTCGCCTGGATCGACGACCCTCACCCGGCGTGATCGTCCAGGCACGGCGGATGCACGGTGCTGCCGAGGCTCGCTCGGTCAGGTCGTGGGCGCGCTCGCCGGTTCCTGGAAGCCGTCGGAAGGCTCGGTGTCGTCAGCGACCTTTCTCGCCTCCGGCACCACCAGCACCGGCCGGCCGGACTCGAGCATGACGCGCGCCGAAACGCTCTCCCACGCCTCCATGTCGAAGATCTTCTTGGTGGCACCCATGAGAACGACGTCGGCACCGAGCGCATCAGCAGCCTGTGAGATCGCCTCGGCGGGATCGGCGCCTTCGACCACTCGGACCTCGCACGGGATCCGGGCAGCTTCGAGCGCCTGACGAATCGGCTCGGTGATCCGGTGCCCGCGTTCGTCGAGGTACTCGGCCGTGATCGAGTCCTCGTTCGAAGGCGTCCAGTCGTGAAGCGGATGCCAATCGTCGGACTCGATCCCTTCGAGGAACGAGTGTGGGACCTCCACCACGGTGACGATCGTGACGGATCCGGTGCCTCCGATGAGGTGACGAGTGAACTCGACCACGGGGTCGGGACTCAGTGCCCCGGCAGTGGCCACCAGAACGTGCATAGCGGCGAGCTTAGGTTCAGAGCGGCGTTCTCGCTCGCCGCGTAATGGAAGAATCTGTCAGAAGCGAGCAGTTCACGTGCCGTCGGCCGCAAGCGCTGCATCACCTTCGACGGCATCGCCATCTTCGTCGGCGTGATCATCGCTGGCGCCCTTGAGTCCCGGGAACCCGTTCGCTTCCCAGACCGAGAAGGCCTCCTCGTTGGACACGTCCCGCTCGCGCTCGGTGGCCATGACGAGCCGGAACTCGAGATAGTCGCAATAGGCCTGATACGCGTCGATCGCCGGGAGGAGCTCCGAGATCCGGAGCACCAGGGGCTCGAAGACCGTCGATCGCCACCGCATGGCTCCCACCGCCTTCCCGGTCTCGGACGTGACGCCGAACTTGGCTTCGTGGTACGTGAGGTCTGACAGGATCGTCCGGGCTTGGTTCTCCGAGACGTCGATGCCGGTGATCTGTCTCAGCTGCTCGGAGTGGTATTGGCGCCCACCGACCGTGACCTTGATCTTGACGTTCGTGCCGTCGTCGACCGGGATCAGGTCGATGTCCTCGACGGCGAACCCGAGTCCGTGAAGACGGTCGATGCGTTGCCGGATGCGGAAGTGGTCTCCCGCCGTCACGATCAGGGACTTCGTCAACTCACTCCAGAGACTGGCGTAGCGGGCAGAGATGTCGGATCCGAGATCGAGGTCGGCGTCGTCGAGCGATGCTCCGTGCTCGAGGGCGACGTCGGCCATCTCGCCGGCGACGTTCATCTCCATGATCGCCAGGTCTTCCGCCCGCTGACCGCGGGAGAGCTGGTCGTAGATCCTCGACGTCTCGGCGTCGATCATGATGGCGTTGATGGACGATGCGTCCCACCGGTACAAGATGTTCGAGAGCGAGCAGTCTCCCCAGTAGAAGCCGCCGAGGTGGAGTTCCACCAGCAGGCCGGCGAAGGCGTCGAGCAGAGCGTCGCGCCGTTCGCCGAATCCCGTGCCCGTGACGAGCTCCCGGTACGGGAAGGCATGACGGACGTACCGAGTGATCACGGCGCCGGACGCCTCGACGTCGTCGGAGAGCCAGGGACGAGTCACGAGTCCCGCGGCCCTGGCCATGTGGCGGGTCTCATCCTCCATGGACCGCAGCATCTCGTACTCGTGGGCGGCGAGGTCGACAGGCAACTCCTTGATCGCATAGACACCCTCCCGGTACGCGACGAACACCACAGGGTGGCGGTGGATACCCGACGGCATGTCGACGAGGCGGTCGCTCTCCCAATCCGAGATCGGGATCGACCAATCGAGGTCCACGAAGTCGGGGTCGCCCGACCGCGTGAGGATGTGCGGTGTCCTGGCTGCTGTGCTCATGAGCGACTCCGTTCGTCCGCTTCGGCCTCAGCCGATTCGGCGGATCCACCGAGCGCCCTCAGCTTCGCGAGCCGAGCAGTGAGGTGCTCGACCTCGTCTGCGTGTTCCTGCTCGATGAGGTCGTTGATGACGTAGCGATAGGCCCCGGGGTCCTGGACGGTGCGAGACAGGTGCTTCTCGGAGTACCCCTTCGTGATCGTCATCTGGTCGATCTCAGCGAGCCGAGCCTCGATCATGTCGATCTCGGCCGCAACCGAGTCGGGATGCCGTCGCTTGGCGGAGACCCGTTGGGCGCGGTTGCGAAGTTCCGTGAGTTCCTCCTCCAGCACACGCCGGTCGTTCGCCCCGAGGTTGGGATCGCCGAGCGTCGCGCGGATCTCGCGGCTCCGATCCAGGATGTCGTCTGCCTCACTCGTCATACCCGCTCGCGCCGCTGTCGGCTTGCCGGCGCCGACCGTACGGTAAACCCCTTGTACCCCGACACGAATCCACGCGCCAGGAGCTCGGCGGACAGCGGGTGCTCTCGCGTGTCGATTCCATCGATCGTGGCGACGGTCGCCTTGCCATGGGCGAGGGTCAGCTGCTCGATGGCAGCCACCGTTGCCTCCGTAGGAGCGCCGAAGGTTGCGAGTTTGCGCCCTGGGGGGTCGAGCCAGGCCAGCGGCCCTTGCCCGGCCACCACCACGAGCGCACCGGCGCGGCGCTCGGGCGATCCCGCCGACTCGGGCCATGGCACGGCGGCACCGTAGGGATTCGCAGGATCGGTGGCTGCGAGCACGACCGGCGACGACGCATCGAGCGTGCGCAGGCGTTCGATGGCACCTGGGAGTGCGAATTGGGCGCCGCCCATTCCCTCCACGAAGTAGCCCCGTCGCACGGTCCCGACGTCTTCGAGACTCGAGAAGGCGGGATACAGGCCAGAGAATCCGCCAGGTATCCCTTCGGCGAGCACGACATCTCTCGTCACCACGCCATAGCGATCGAGCAGCACGCTGGCGAGAGCCAGCGCCCGCTCCTCGTTGGTCCCTGATGCCTGGTGAAGCGTGGCGGTGAGGTACCACCGTCCCGTGGCGTGGTGCGGCGTGGCCATGAGCTGTGGCCGTTTCGAGCGCTTCCTGCTGCGGCGCGAGGTGTATGCGCGCAGCGGAGCGAGGGAATCGTTCGTGACGGCCCCCGTCCAGACGAGATCCCAGATCGCATCGGCGGCTTCATCGGGATCACCGCCGCCGAGAGCGTGGTACACATCGGTGAAGAAGCTCGCTCCCGACGCCGACAGATGGTCGAGGATCGCCCGGTGGCGGTCATCCATTGCCTCGAACGGCCGCGCCTCGGCAACCACCGCAGGGGCGATGGATCGCGGAGCGAGCGCTATCCGTCCGTCGCGGCTCCCGAGTGCCGAAAGACCCACCCACACCACCTCGCCGGTGGCGAGCACTGCGTCGAGATCTGCCGACTCCCGAGTCGAGCGGGTTGCCATCACCTGGTCATCGAGAGTGCTGGCGACGATCGGGGCGCCGGCCAGCTGGTGGACGATCTCGAGTGCCGGTCTCGGTCGTTCGGAGCCCGTTTCCTGCCACACCGGCAGGAAACGCGCATATGCGGCCGGTTCGACGGCCTCGACCTGTTGCCGCAGCACCGACAGGGAACGTCGCCGCAATCGTCGCAGCACCTCGGCGGACACCCACTCGTGCTCGGAGCCACCAGGCCGATATGCACCCGCACGGATCTTGCCATCCCGCTCGAGGCGATGGAGGACCTCGACCACGACAGCCGGTGGCACATGCGTCGCCGATGAGGCATCGTCGACCGTGAACGGCCCATGCGTGCGCGCATAGCGGCTGATCACATCCCCGAGAGGATCGTCGACCGGCTCCAGGAAGGCCGAAGGCACACCCGGGGCAGGCTGGATTCCGATCGCATCGCGCAGCCGCGCCAGATCCTCAACGGCGACATACACGGTCTCGCCCTGGAGGGTGTGCCGATAGGCCCGCCCGGAGGCCACGAGCTCGTCCAGCCACGGTTCGGCGCGGTGGCCGTCGCGGAGCCGAACTCGGATCTCCCGTTCGGTGAGCGGCCCGAGATCTCGCAACAGGTCGTGAGTTCCATCGAGGGACCCGGCCCGCCGGTCCTCCGACAGGTGCTGGAGATCGGCCTCCACGCTGTCGATGACATCGGCGTCCAGCAGATCACGGAACTCCGGCTCTCCCAAGAGATCCGCGAGGAGTGACCGATCGAGGGTCAGGGCGGCAGCCCGTCGCTCGGCGACGGGTGCGTCGTACTCGTACATGAACGAGGCGATGAAGTCGAACATCAGCGAGGATGCGAACGGCGACGGCCCCTCCGTGTCGACGTCCACGATGCGGGTGGTTCGTTGATCGATGTCGCTCAAGAGCTGCACGAGGGAGGGCACGTCGAAGTGGTCCTGGAGCACCTCCCGGTAGGTCTCGAGCATGACCGGGAACGAGCCGAACTCGCGGGTCACCTCGAGCAGGTTGGCGGCCTTCCGTCGCTGAAGCCACAGAGGCGTCCGGGTGCCCGGTCGACGCTTGGGGAGCAGCAACGCCCGAGCCGCGGCTTCCCGGAACCGGGACGTGAACAACGCCGAGTCGCCGACCTCTTCGATGACGGTCTCCTCCACAGTCGTCGGATCCAAGAGCACCATGGCCGGGTCGGGGGGCGAGTCGACGTCTGGGAACCGCAGCACGATGCCATCATCGGACCACACGACGTCCACCGAACCGCCCGTGTCGGAGCGGTAGCGATTGCGGATCGCGAGCGCCCACGGCGCGTGCACGCGGCCACCGAACGGTGAGAGGACGACGATTCGCCAGTCGCCGATCTCGTCCCGGAAGCGCTCGACGACGATGGTTCGATCGGTGGGAAGCGTGCCGGTGGCGGCGACTTCGTCACCCACGAACGTGGCCAGGTTGGCTGCGGCCAGACTGTCCAACCGGTACTGCTCGGTGAGGGTCCGGATCGCCTCGTCGCGCTCGAGCCGTCCGATGCGGCGAGTGAAGGCGCCCACGGCGCGACCAAGCTCGACGGGCCGACCGGGAGCGTCCCCGTGCCAGAAGGGCATCCGGGCGGCCGGTGCCCCCGGAGCCGGCGTCACGGTGACCCGGTCGGGGGAGATGTCGTCGATCCGCCAGGTCGTCGAGCCGAGCACGAACGTGTCGCCTGGGCGCGACTCGTAGACCATCTCCTCATCGAGCTCGCCCACCCGGGCTCCGTCCGGCAGGTTGACGGTGTACAGCCCGCGGTCGGGGATGGTCCCGGGATTGGTCACCGCGAGCAGGCGGGCGTTCGACCTGGCTGACAGCGTCCCTGAGGCCCGGTTCCACACGATTCGAGGCCGCAGCTCAGCGAAGTCGTCGGAGGGATACCGCCCCGAGAGCATGTCGAGGATCGATTCGAATGTCTGTCGCGTCAGATTCCGGTACGGCATGGCACTGCGCACGAGCCGATACGTGTCATCCACGTCGAGGTCTTGCCCGGCCACCATCGCCACCAACTGCTGGGCGAGGACGTCGATCGGGTTCTGGGGGACCGAGGTCTCCTCGATGGCGCCCTCATACATCCGCTCCACGACCACCGCCGTCTCGAGCAGGTCCCCTCGATGCTTCGGGAACACCTTGGCAACCGAGGGAGCCCCCACCTGGTGGCCCGCTCTGCCGACTCGCTGCAGGCCGCGTGCCACCGATGTGGGCGACTCCACGAGCACGACGAGGTCGACGGCGGCCATGTCGATCCCCAGCTCCAGAGTCGACGTCGCAACGACCCCGCGCAAGAGACCTCGTTTCAGTCGATCTTCGATGTCGATGCGTTGCTCACGGGACACCGATCCGTGATGGGCCTGGACGATCTCGTCGTCGGCGAGTCGATTGAGCTCGTTTGCCAGCCGTTCGGCGAGGCTGCGGCTGTTGACGAACAGGATCGTGCTGCGATGCTCGAGGACCAGATCGAGGAGCCGCGGGTACATCGCGGGCCAGATGGAGCGGTGTGCCGCCTCGTCGAGGTCCTCGATGTCGGCCTCCGGCCTGGTCATGTCTCGCACCGGCACCACGATCTCGATGTCCAACTCCTTCTCGCGCGGCGCATCCACGATCTGGACCGGTCTCGCCTCCCACGCCTCCTCCGTGGCGTTACCGCCTCCGAGGAACTCGGCGATCAGGTCGAGGGGACGTTGCGTCGCGGACAACCCGATGCGTTGCACGGATCGCCCGGCGAGTGCATCGAGACGCTCCAGGCTGAGAGCGAGGTGGGCACCGCGCTTGGTGCCCGCCAGAGCGTGGATCTCGTCGATGATGACGGTTTCCACCGATGCGAGGATCTCCCGAGCCTGGGACGTGAGCATGAGATAGAGGCTCTCGGGAGTCGTGATGAGGAGATCCGGAGGAGTGCGCACCATTGCCTGCCGGTCGCGTTGGGGGGTGTCGCCGGTGCGCATGGCGACCGAGACCGGCTGGGTGTCGAGCTCGAGCTGAGACGCTGCGGCACGGATGCCTGTCAGAGGTGCTCGCAGGTTCCGATCGACGTCGTAGGCGAGGGCCTTCAACGGAGAAACGTAGAGCACGCGGCAGGCCGACCGAGGCGGAGGCTCCGGGCGGGTGAGCAGGCCGTCGAGCGCCCAGAGGAATGCCGCCAGGGTCTTGCCCGAGCCCGTCGGTGCGTGAATGAGCGTGTGTTCGCCGGAGGCAACGGCTTCCCATCCGAGCGACTGCGCCGGCGTGGGTCCCTCGAAGACGGCGTCGAACCAGGCATTGGTCGCCGCGGAGAAGGGGAGGGACTCGGCCATCGCGCCAGGCTACCGACCGCGACCGACACGAATCGCAAGCCGGCAGCGATCCGGAACCCTCGAGTATTGGTCGAGGGTCGTCCGAATCGCTCAGTGGCAGGGGTTTGCGGGCGAACGCTCAACGCTCGAGTGAGGCGACTGCAAATGACAAAATCGACTTACGCAGAGTTCTGTGGGTAAGACCGATGAGGCTTCGGTCAGGAGGCCGCTTCGACCAATCGGCGAGCTGCGGTTGGGTCCACGGGGTTCGTCGCGAGGCCTGCTTCCTTGATCGAGGAGCCGACGATGGCGCCGTCGGCCACCGCCAGGATCGCACCGATCGTGGCCTCGGTGGCACCCGAGCCCACGAACACGGGGAGCGCGCTGGCATCCGCCACGACGCGCAGGTCGTCGATCGGCGTCTCGGACCCCGTCCCTGAGCCCGACACGACCACGGCGTCGGCACCCGATCGCTCGACGAGGTCGTGAGTCGCATCGGCCAGATCGAGTCCTGGAGGCGGCGTGGCGTGTTTCACGAACACATCGGCCATGATCGCCACATCGGGACAGAGGGCCGCACGCGAACGGGCGACGTCGGCGGCTTTGCCGATGATGGGACCCTGGTCGGTGTACATCACCCCGGACAGCACGTTGACGCGGATGAAGGAAGCACCGCTCGCCGCAGCCACGGCGAGGGCCCCGAGGGCGTCATTGCGAAGGACGTTGACGCCGATGGGAACGTTCGTTGCCCCGGCGATGGTGCGGACTGCTGCGGTCATCGATGCAACGGTGACCTTGGGGACGTCGTCTGCGTAGAACGGGGCGTCCCCGAAGTTCTCGATCATGAGGCCGTCGAAGCCGGCTTCGACGAGGCGCTTGGCGTCGTCGAGGGCGCGGTCGATGACTGCATCGAGCCGATGGTCGACGGAGGCCGGTGACCCCGGGAGGGGGCCGAGGTGGACCATGCCGATCAGCCGGGGGAGCACTCCGAGCCGCCCTAGAAGGTCCGTGCGATCAGCAGGGCCTTTTCGGCATCGTCGCCGACGGCCTTCAGGCCGGTTTCCTCGGGCGTGGATCGCTGCACGATGAGCCGGCACCAGTCTCCCGCCATTCCCTTGATCACCTGGTCGGTGTCCTCTGGGCCGAATCTCCATGCTGCATACAAGGGGCCCATCACCTCGACCCGGATGCCGCTGTCGGGATACCGCTCCCCGGCTTGCTCGAAGGAGTAGGGGAGCGACTGTTGACCGAGGCCGGCGATGTGGCGCAGTCGCAGGGTGTCCGCGAGCGGATCAGCCTCTTCCTCTTCGCCCTCATCGACCTCGGGCGGCTCCTCGAGAGGCGTGATCCGCCCGAGAATCGCCGCCTTGATGTCGAGACCGTGGGCCCATGTCTCGGTGAGTCGAATCGAGGCGAAGGTGCGCGCATCGATGTCGCCGTGGATCCACGGGATCTGGTCCGTGGCCAACTTGCGCGACAGGGCGTCCACCACGTCGGCTCGCCCGTACCGCCACCACTCGATGATCTCCTGGTGCCTGCGTCCCCGGCCCTGCGAGACACCGACCTCGGTCCACTCGTCCTCGTTGGTGATCTTCTCGGCGTCGAGCCGGCTCTTTCCCTCGGTCAGGACCTCGGCTGCCACCGACTCCATGTACGCCAGGTGGCTGACGGTGTCCTGGACGGTCCACGAGCCCGATGGCGTCTTCGTCGACCACTGCCGATCGCGCAGCGTCTGGAGGAACTGGTCGAGCTGCTGTTGCTCGGCCACCAAGTCGGAGAGAATCTCACGCATCCAGAGGATTCTACTGCACCTCTGGTGCCTGGACGATCTCCTCGTGACCCGAAAACCCCCGTCAAACCGGGGTTTCCGGCGGCGCCTCATTGATGCGATCGATCAGAGCGCGCAGTCGTCCATAGCTCTTGCGATCGAACTCGAAGGCGATTCTCGGTCGCCCGAGGTGGTCCGCTGTCGCGACCTCGGCATCCGTCGCATCGATCTTCGTGATCGTCCCCGAGACGATGATGTCGGCGAACTCGTCGGCGAGCTCGGCGACGAAGGCGTCGGGGATGTCACGTTGAAGCCTCAGAACCAGCTGCTTGTCGACGAATCTCTGCGAGTGATAGACGCGGAAGAAGGTGACGATCTCCTCGATGGCTTCGTCCAGATCGGTGGTGACCCGATAGAGGTTCCGGTCGGCGGGAGAGATCATGCCTTGGTCGAGGAGGGCATCACACAACAGCTCCCACGGCTTCCAGTAGCCCGTGCCCTCCGCTTCGACCATGACGATGGGATGCATGTCCGACTTGCCGGTCTGGATGAGGGTGAGAAGTTCGAAGGTCTCGTCCATCGTCCCCCATCCCCCTGGGAAGAGGGCAAACGCATCGGACTCCTTGACGAACTGCACCTTGCGGGTGAAGAAGTACTTGAAGTTGATGACCTTCCCCGGCGACAGGTACTCGTTTGCGCCATTCTCGAACGGAAGCCGGATGTTGACTCCGAACGACGCATCCGTGCCGGCTCCCCGATTGGCCGCCTCCATGATCCCGGGTCCGGCCCCGGTGATGACCATCCACCGTTCCTCGTCCGCCATTCGTCGGCTGAACTCGGTGGCGAGAACGTAGTTGGGATCGTCCGGCTCGGTCCTCGCCGATCCGTACACGGCCACCTTCGGGCGATCGCGATAGGCATCGAACACGAGCGAGGAGTACCGCAGCTCCTTGAGTGCCGTGTTCATCATCTTGATCTCGCCGCGGTCGGTCTCGTCCCGGAGCAGCTTCAACGCCGTCACCACGATCTCGCCTACGAGATCCGTGTCCTTCTCCGGGCCTGCGTCCGGACCGGCTGCTTTTACGACGAGCTCGTGGATGAGGGCATCGAGCTCTTCGTTGTTCATGCGATAGCTCATGGGGCCCTGAAGGTAGTTGGCGAGGTGCCCAATCACGGTGATGCGACCCGCCTCGCACGAGGCGATCCACTGTGCGGTCGGGATGTCAGGTTGCCTTCGGGGGAAGACAGCGTGACGCCCGGTCGAAGGGGAGCCCGTCAGGGGTCGATGACGAGCTTCCCCTCCCCGGGGTTCATCCGTGAACGTGCGAGCTCACGGAATCCTCTGTCGGACGGCAACGTGCACGGGAGGAGCTTCGAGCGGGGGAGCCACACATCGTTGCGTCCATGCCTAGCGAATGAGTCGGGGACGATCGGCGAGCGAATCCCGGTGGTCCCGGGTCACGAACAGAGCGGCGTGTTTGGCGCACATCGCCGAGTCCTTACGGTCGATGGTGACTGCCTCGCGGCCGCAGACGACGCAGTCGGGTTTCTCTTCGACGGTGTCCCGAGTCTTCACGTGCTCCATGCTTTCAGATATCGACATCGGGCGCTCGAAATTGGATGACGGTTTCCGCCTGGTCGAACGAACTAGACAGCCCCGGCATGGACACGGCTGCGCTCGGATGTGGCTCGAAGGCTGGCTTCAGCGGGCCTCGAGGGCCTCCGGCATCATCCGTATGAGTGGCCAAGCGCCTTCAGTGGTGTTCCCGGCAACGGTCCACGTTGTGCCCGTTGTGGGGTCGTGGTTGCTGCAGAACGACACCCCGGTGTCGCCACCGATCAAGATCGTGTTGGGGCTGTCTTCGGCGAGCCAGAATCCAAGGCCGTATCGGTCAGAACCCGCAGGGATGACGCTGTGCGGTCGGGTCATCTCGATGACCCACTCGGTCGGGACGATGCGGCCATCGAACAGCGCACGCCAGAAGACATGGAGGTCGGCAGCTGTGGTGTAGATGCCTCCGTCGCCGTTGCCACGCACCGGCAGGTGCAGGACATTCGTCCGGAGGCTCTCGCCATCCACGTACCCCAGGGCCATTCGGCCCGATGGTTCGTCCGATCGCAAGAACCCGGTGTCGGTCACCCCGGCCGGATCCAGCACACGGCTCTCAACCAGGTTGTGATAGGGGATGCCGCCGGCTCGCTCGGCGATCAGAGCGAGCAGGACGTACCCGCCGTTGCTGTACGAGAAGCGATCGCCGGCCGTGAACTTGGTTGGAAACCCATCGAGCTCGGCAACGAACGCTTCGGTCGTTGCGAGGTCCTGCACCGGAGACCGCAGCACATAGGCCGACAGATCCATGTCCTCGACCTCCTCGTCGAGGTAGTCGCCAATGCCCGAACGGTGCCCAAGTAGGTGCTCGACGGTCACGTCGTCAGCTACGAGCGGGAGGTCTTCACCCAGCAGCGACCGGGCCGTCGTGTCGAGGGAGAGAACGCCATCGACGATCAGGCTCACAATGGCCAAGGCTGTGAACCCCTTGCCCCCGCTTGCGATGGCGAACTGGGTGTCGATGCCATTGCGTATCCGAAACCCGCGATGCGCAAACCCGAAGGCTTCAGCGAACTCCGGACCAGCGTCGCCGGTATCGACCCGAACGACCCCCGAGAACCCGCTTTCTGAAGCCACACGCCGAACCGATTCCGCAAGACCAGTCATGCGACGATCCTACGACCAACACCCTGATCACAGTCGGTCGAGCCTGTCCCTCACATCGACTGCGATCGATATCGCGGTGTCGGCTGTGCGCTGGCGTCTTGCGCCCGTCAGTCCCGGAAGTTGATGTACTGCAGCGGAAGCCGGAAGTCGAGCGCTTTCAGGCCGGCGATGACCTGTTGGAGGTCGTCTCGCTTCTTGCCCTGGACGCGGAGTTGGTCTCCCTGGATCTGCACCTGGACCTTGAGCTTCATATCGCGGATCTCCTTGGACAGCTCCTTCGCTGCGTCCTGGGAGATGCCTTGGTTGAGCGTGAAGGTCGCCTGGTAGCGGCCGCCTCCGACCTGCTTGGGCTCACCGCCGCCGAGCGACTTGAGGCTGACGTTGCGCCTGACCAGCTTCCCCTTCAGCACGTCGACGGCAGCGTCGAGCCTGCCCTCCGAGTTTGAGTCGACGACGATGCCGTCATCGGTAAGGGTCACAGTGCTGCCCGTGCCCTTGAAGTCGTATCGGTTCACGATCTCCCGTGCAGACTGATCCACCGCGTTGCGGACCTCCTGCATGTCCACCTGCGAGACGATGTCGAATGAAGGCATGCCGGAACCCTACCGGGGTGCCGTCCCGACGTTGCTGCGGGTTGCCGTTTCCACGACGAGCCGGATCTCCTGGGGAAAGACCGAGGGCACCCGAAACGCCAGCTCAGTCCCCGAAGGGGCTTCCCGTCGGGCCCTTGCGGACCACCGCCGACCAGACGGTCTCGTAGTGGTCGCGGTCGTAGGGGTCGATGTGCGGCAGTACGAACTCCTCCCACGCTCGTCGCATCGGATCCTCGGCGTCGGCATACATGCGCAACCCCGCGGGGTATCGGTCCAGAACCGTTCGCAGCGACATCGGTGTCTCGACCCTCGTGCGTGCGTCGCCGGCGATGAAGGAGGTGTTGATCTCCACGGCCAGCTTCGTCAGCAGCTCGCGCATCGTCGCATCGAGGTCGGGGTGCCGACGCTCGACCATGGACACGAGCTCCTCCTCGCCCGGGAACACCTTCTCCCAGATGATCCATCGATCGGCGAACGCCTTGTTCAGTGTCTGCGTGCCTGCGTAGTCACGCAGGTCCGTCGGGTTGAGCGTCCCGAAGATCCGGACATCGTTCCGGAGCCGGACCATCTCGCCCGTCGGCAACTCCAGCGCCTGGTGGCGGTCGAGCAGGCCATGGAGCGCAAACAGTGTCTCGGCGCCGGCGGCGTTGAGCTCGGACAGGTTCACCAGTGCCGGGCCCCGCAGCGCCCTCGTGATGTCACCGTCCTCCCACCGCGACTCCGTGCCGCCCTTTCCGTCCCCGTACAGCTTGACCGATCCGATGAGCGTGATGTCGCGCACCTCACCGGTCAGGGGGATGCGGTAGTACGGCGTCTTCAGCCTGGCGGCGAACTGCTCGAGATCGTGGTCCTTCCCGGTGCCCATGTGGCCCCGGAGAGCCAGGTGCAGCGGCGCGTCGGTGAAGTACAGCCTCCGGATCTCCTCGAGACGAGCGAGCCGATAGAGCATCCCCAGGTCGACGTAGTACGGGTCGGGTTCGGGGATGTGCTCGAGGCGGTTCTCGTAGTCCGCCAGGTCCTTGGGGATCTCGGCGACCGGGAGTTCGACGTCGGGTCCGTCGCCGGTCGGGTCGGTGAAGGTCACGGTTGTGGCCACGGCAGTTCTCCTAGTTGGTGATCGTTTCGAGTTGTCGCTCGCCTGCCAGCGCCCACCATGAGTCGGCTCCTGACGCAGCGATCGTCCGGTAGAGGCTGCTGCGCACGCCGTCGACCATGGCGGCAGCGAGGTCCAGGGGTTGCTCCACGACTTCGGCCCGGGAATAGGCGGCCCTCACGGTGTCGTCGCCGATCCCGATGCCCAGGACGTTCGTGCCGCTGTGCTCGATGTCCGATGCGGTTTCAGCGAGTGCCTGCACGGATCCGCGTGTCATCCCGTCGGCGAGGACGACGATGATCCGATGCGAAGCATGCTGGCTTGCCAGGCGCTCGGCGGCGTGCGCGAGGTTGAACTCGTCGACGTTTGCGGCCTTGTCGAACATCGAGACCGGGGGAGCGAGCTGTGGCTCCTTTCGCGCCCGCTTCGCTGCTTCCTGCGGAGAGGCGGCGGTGAAGAACAACCCGGCGAGGGCATCCTCGGCGACCCGCCAGCGCTGGTGGAAGGCCTTCAGCAGATAGTGGTTGACGGTTCTCGTCAGGCGCTCGGCGTTTCCCCCCTGAGCCTGACGGAGACCCGCTGTCGCCCGCGACCGACGTTCCCGATAGGAGAACTCGGTGTCGTCAGCTGAGGCCGCAAACGAGCGGTTGAACAGAGCGATCTCGAAGTCGATCTGGAGCTCGTCTGCGAGACGGGCCAGCGTCCATGCGCCCAACAGGGCGGCGGCCATAGCCCACGGCGCGCGACGCGAGCCACTGTCGCGTGGCTGGAGCATCGAGGCGGAGCCGTCGACGAGCAGGCTCACGGCATAGGACCGTCGGGAGGGGAGATCCCGCCGCTCGAACATGCGGTCGTAGACGCCAGCGCCGAGGAGGAGCGGCGTGTACGGAGACAGGTCTCCCGCATCGAAGCCTGAACGGAGACCGCGTCGCTGATTGGCCAGGAACAGGGGATACAGCTCGCCGCTGACGCGATGCTGAGCCACGCCCCAATCGCTCGCCGCCTTGATCAACATGTCCCTGCCGTCGTCGGCGAACAGGGAGAAGCGCTCGGGGAACTCCGTGACCAACAGCTTCCCGCCCTGGCCGGTCGGGAGGAACACCGTGGGTGCGGTCGAGACCTTCATGAGCTGGTCGGTCGCCGGATCTCCTGCCGATTCGGCTTCGCCCTTCTTGCCGTCTTGGGCGCTCACCGATTGCGCCGCACTCCGAGTTCGGTCGTAGCTCTCCCGGTCGGCCAGCGAGGGCGTGACCATGCGGACCGCATCGACCGATTGCGACACGGCGGCGGCGTCGGCCTCCATCTCGGCCTTCATGCCCTGCGGGGAACTCGATGCAGCCCCCTCCTGGAGGAGGTTGTGCATCCGGGCCACGGACAGCAGCTGGAGTGCGACCGTCCCGACCGACCACGGGTCCTCGAGCTCCAGAACGGGGTCGATGAACGCCATGGCGTCGTCGAGGGCGAGGGCGACGTGCGGCTCGACACGACGCTGGATCTCGTTGCGCTCCTCGTGACCGCCGATGATCATGAAGCACGCAAGCGCGAACTGTCCGAGCGGCCGTGCGGCGCCCATGGCGTGTCCCACCGAGGTCCGATAGAGATCCTTCAGAACGGATCCGGCGCCGGGGTATGCGTCGAAGTTGACGCGCTCTTGGCGGGCGTCCTCGATCGACAGGAACAGGGCTTCTGCTGCTGGCCCTCCGATGGCGTTGAGGGCCGCGAGCAACGGCACTGCGTCGGGTGATGCGTCGGCCTCCCCGTCGAAGTCGATGTCGTCCTCGGTGACTTCGGGCCGGATGAGATCCTCTTCCATCTCACCGAGCTGGAAGAGCCCAACCGGGACGGTTGCACCCTCGTCCTCCTCGTCGTCGCTTTCAGGCTTGAACGCATGCCATTCCTTGGGAATCGGCCGTTCCTCCTCGAGGTCGGTCGCCAACAGGTGAATGACCTCGTGAAGGGCGGACGTCAGTGCGACCTCGGATGGCGTGACGGGTGCGGCACGTGCGTATGCCGTCTGGAAGACGCCGGGATCGAGAATGATCGTCTCTTCCGTGGAGGCCGCTTGTGTGCCGAGTCGAACCTGGAGTTCTTCGTTGCCTGAGAGGCTCCGGGCGAACCTCGTCACGGCTGGGGCAACCCTTTGGTACCGGGCTACGACGGCCTCGATGGCGCGTTCCTCGGGCGGGAGGATCTCGTGAAGGACTGACTCGTCGCGGGCGCGCATAACTCTCGATTGTACGATGAGCGTCAAGCGTCGGAACCGGGTTTCCCCATGCCGTTCGACATCCCCGAATCAGAGCTCACATGGCGCTTCGACACGTCCGGTGGCCCAGGCGGCCAGCACGCAAATAGGAGCAACACCAGGGTCGAGTTGACCTTCGACATCCAGCGTTCCCGTGTCTTCGACGAATCGACACGCACGAGGATCATCGACCGGATCGGCCCGACGGTTCGGATCGTCGAGGATCAGAGCCGGTCCCAGACGATGAACCGGCGCCGGGCCCTCGAGAGGCTCCAAGAGCGCCTCGATCGTGCCGCCGCCCCGCCGGCGCCGCGGCGCAGACGGACGAAGCCGTCTCCAGCTGTCAGGGAACGCCGATTGCGTATGAAGCGGCTCCGCAGCGAACAGAAACGGCAGCGACGCCGTCCGACGATCGACGAGTGAGATCTCGGCGGCGTCTGTGAGCGTCGCCCCGCATGCCGATTCGTCCCCACGGCCCGTTCCTATCATCGCCAACGATGGATCACGAACTCACCACGCTCGACAACGGTCTGCGGATCATCACCCACCACATGCCCACCGTGCACTCGGTGGCGGTCGGCTGTTGGGTCGACACCGGGAGCAGAGACGAGGTGGGCCAGGAGGCGGGAGCGTCGCACTTCCTCGAGCATCTTCTGTTCAAAGGCTCGGAGGCATGGTCCGCTCGGGACATCTCGGAGGCGTTCGACCGCATCGGCGCACGCCACAACGCATTCACGTCCAAGGAGTACACGTGCTACTGGACCCGGATGCGCGACGTCGACCTCCCGCTGGGCATTGAGATCCTCGGCGAGATGATCCAACGCCCGGCGTTCCGCCAGGACGAGATCGACTCGGAACGCCACGTCGTGCTCGAAGAGATCAACATGAACGAGGACGACCCGACGGACGTTGCCCATGAGGAGTTCATCGAGGCGCTCTGGTCCCGGCATCCGCTCGCGCCGCCGATCCTCGGCACGACGCAGTCGATCACCGACATGACGAGGGACACGATCCAGGAGTACTGGGCACGTCGCTACACACCGAGGTCCACCGTCGTGTCGGTTGCGGGCAACCTCCCGGACGATCTGGGTGAGCTCATCCAGAGGCATTTCGGCGCATGGGAGGGCCCGGCGATCGATCGGACCCTCGACCAGCCCGAGGTTGCGCCTTCGATCAGCGTCCGCACCAGAGACACCGAACAGGCTCACATCGTGTTCGGGTGTCCCTCGATCGTGCGAGACGACGAGAGGCGATTCGCCCTCACGTTGCTCGATCATGTGCTCGGCGGTGGCATGTCGTCCCGTCTGTTCCACGAGATCCGTGAAACGAGAGGCCTCGCGTACGCCGTGCACGCATTCCGCCTTCCCTTCGCCGACGCCGGCGCGTCCGCCATCTATGTCGGCACGACACCGTCCCAGACCGAAGAGGTGCTCAAGATCATCCGTGGAGAGCTTGCATCCATCGCCGCCGACGGCATCACGGATGAGGAGTTGGCGAGGGCGAAGGGTCATGCTCAGGGAGCGCTGGCGCTCAGCCTCGAGGACCCGAACTCGCGGATGAACCGCATCGGACGGACGGAAGTGGTCGGCATGGAGCACCTGACCGTGCAGCAGACCGTCGACCGGCTCGACGCCGTCACGTCGGACGACGTCAGGGCGGTTGCCGCCGCTGCCTGGTCGAGCCCCTATGTCATCGGGGCAGTGGGACCCTTCTCGTCCGACGATCTGCGGGAGTTCGTGTCGTGAAGGTGGGGGTTGCAGGGGCGTCGGGCCAGATGGGCAGCCTGGCTTCCACCACGCTCCTCGAGTCGGACGATCTGCACCTCATCGCACTCTACGACGCCTATACCGCGGGCAGCATCGGCGGGATCCCGATCAGCCAGTCTCGTGACACCCTCGACGGCTGCGACGTGGTCGTGGAGTTCTCCCGCCCCGAGGTCGTCATGGACAACCTCGATGCCTGGCGCCGTTTCGGAGCGAACGTGGTCGTCGGCACATCGGGGTTCGACGCCGATCGGATCGAGGAGCTGCGGGAGCTCTGGGGGAACGGACCGGGAAACTGCCTCGTCGTGCCGAACTTCTCGATCGGTGCCGTCCTCATGATGAAGATCGCCGAGCTTGTCGCACCGCATTACCCGGCTGCTGAGATCATCGAACTTCACCACGACCGGAAGGCCGATGCTCCGTCGGGCACGTCCATCGCCACGGCGCGTCGGATCGCTGATGCTGCCGAGGGACAACGGCGGCGGGTCGACTCGGAAGAGATCGTCGATGGCGCGCTCGGGGCGGTGGTCGACGGTGTCCGCGTGCACGCTGTTCGCTTGCCCGGCCTCGTCGCCCATCAGCGAGTCGTGTTCGGAGGCGACGGCGAAGTGCTCACCGTGAGCCACGACACGATCGATCGGTCGTCGTTCATGCCGGGCATGCTGCTGGCGGTGCGCTCCATCCGCGATCAGAAGGAGCCGGTCGCCGTCGGCCTGGAGCCCCTGCTGGGCCTCTAGGGACCAGGTACCAGGTACCAACTACCAACTACTAAGTACCGACTCCCAGGTACTGCGGGCAGAGTTCGCCTAGTACAGCGCCGCCCCGAGCTGACGTCGATAGGTCACCGTCAGTGGGTGGTCGTTGCCGAGCACGCCGAAGATGTCCACCATCGCCTTGCGGGCTTGCTCCTTGCCGGGTCCCTTCCGCTTGACCACGACGAGAAGCCGGTCGAGGGCCGGTTCGAACTCTGCATGGGCTGCCAGGGCCTTGGCCAAGGCCAGTTGCGCATCGTCGTCGTCGGGATCTGCGGTCGCCGCTGCCTCGAGCTCAGCGATGTCATCTCCGCTGCTCTGGCGGAGCCGTGCCGCTGCTTGGAGGCGGTCGACTTCGGTGTCCGGCACGAGTTTGCCGAGCACGATGAGGGCTTCGTCGACGTCCGCACGATCGATCAACAATGCCGCCAGGCTGGTGCCGGCCTCTTGGTGATCGGGCTTGGCCTCCAAGACGGAGCGCAGAAGCCGCTCGGCCCGCTCGTGGTCTCCCTCGATGAGGGCCGTCCTGGCTTCGTCGACCGTGAGGTCGAGTTCCGTGGGGAGCACGGTGGTCAGGAATTCGTTGATCGCCTGCTCGGGGAGGGCGCCGCTGAAGCGGTTGACCTCCTTGCCGTCCTTGATTGCGACCACGGTCGGGATCGACTGGACCAGGAACTGCGCCGACAGCTCGGGGTTGGCATCGACGTCCACCTTGGCGAGCTCGAATGCACCGTTCGCTTCGCTCGTCATCCGCTCGAGCAGCGGTGAGAGGGTGCGGCACGGTCCGCACCACTCCGCCCAGAAATCGACGAGCACGGGCACCTCACGCGAACGAACGAGGACCTCCTGTTGGAAGTCGGCCATCGTGACGTCTTTGACGAATGGACCTGTGCCCTCCATGGCAACCAGGGTAACGGGTGGGTCCGTGGTAACTTCCGGCCATGGACCATCGCCCGAGCCCGCCATTTGGCCGACTGCTCACTGCGATCATCACCCCCTTCGACGACCAGGGATCGGTCGACTACGCCGCCTTCTGGCGGTTGATCCGTCACCTCCGCGACACCGGAACCGAGGGCTTGGTCGTCGCCGGCACCACCGGTGAGTCGCCCACGCTGTCGACGCCCGAGAAGATCGCCCTGTTCCGTGCGGCGGTCGACGCCGCCAAGGGGAAGATGTCGGTTGTTGCCGGCGTGGGGACCTACGACACCAGGGAATCCGTCGCGTTGGCCGAGGCAGCTGCCGAAGCCGGCGTCGACGGGCTGATGGCCGTGACTCCCTACTACTCGAAGCCTCCCCAGCGGGGCATCGTGGATCACATGGTCGCGATCGCCGACGCCACGGACCGTCCGATGATGATCTACAACATCCCCGGCCGCACCGCCACGCGCATCGAGATCGAGACTCTCGTCGAGCTCGCATCGCATCCGCGCATCGTGGCGGTCAAGGACGCCGTCGACGACGTCGACTGGTCGGTGCGCGAGATCCAGGAGCTCCCTGAGGGATTCGCCGTGTACGCCGGGAGCGACCACGTCACCAAGGACCTCGTGGCTGCGAACGGTGTGGGCGTGGTGTCCGTCACGGCCCATCTCGCCGGTCGCGAGATCGCAGCCATGATCGACGCCATCATCGACGGCAACTGGGACCTGGCGAACGAGCTCCACGACCTGCTTGCTCCGCTCAATGCTGCCCTCTTCGCCGAGCCGAACCCGATGCCCCTCAAGGGTGCCCTCACCGCCTTCTGGGACGACGTGGGGCAGCCGAGGCTTCCGTTGGTGGCGGCGGAGCCCCAAACCGTCGAGTCGGTCGGTAAGGCGCTCGATGCGGTGATCGAACACCGCGACCGATGAGCGTCCGGATCGGATTCCTGGGCGGCCTCGGAGAGGTCGGCAGGAACTGCGCATCCATCGAGATCGGCGGTGAGACAGCCCTCATCGACTGTGGGCTCATGTTCCCCGAGGAGGACATGCTCGGTGTCGATCTCGTGCTGCCCGACTTCGCCTCCGTCCTCGAAGACGAAACGAACCTGACCTGCGTGGTGCTCACGCACGGCCATGAGGACCACATCGGCGCCCTGGCCTATCTGCTCCGCGAGGTCAACGTTCCGATCTTCGGGACGCCGCTAACGGTGGAGTTCGCCCGCGCTCGCATCGAAGAGCATGGCTTGGTCCCGGATCTGCGCCCGGTGGAGCCGTACGCGTGGGTGGACCACGGGCCCTTCCGATTCACATTCGTTCCGGTGTCACACTCGATCCCCGACGCCGCCGGCGTAGCGTTCGACACGCCGGAGGGCATCGTGCTCCACAGCGGTGACTTCAAGCTCGATCCGACACCGATCGACGGCGTTCCGACCGATCTGCGGTCGTTCGCCACGATCGGCAAGCGAGGGGTGCGCCTCCTCCTCGCAGACTCGACGAATGCCGAAATCCCCGGATACGTGCCCTCGGAGACGACGGTGGGCGAGCGTCTCGACGAGATCGTCTCGCATGCCGATGGCCGGGTGATCCTGGCGTGCTTCGCTTCGCACGTCCACCGGGTGCAGCAAGCGATCGACGCCGTGGTCCGCGATGGGCGCACGTTCAGCTTCATCGGCCGCTCGATGCTGCGGAACTCGGATATCGCCGCCGAGCTCGGCGTGCTCGACATCCCGGAGGGGTCGCTGGTCGAGCTCGATGAGCTCGTGGACATGCCCGATGACGAGACAGCGATCATCTCCACCGGAAGCCAGGGCGAGCCGTTTGCTGCGTTGTCCTTGATGGCGACGGGCGAACACCGCTCGGTGTCCCTGTCCGACAACGACACGGTGATCATCTCCGCGACTCCGATCCCCGGAAACGAGACGAGAGTCTCGCGCGTGATCAACAATCTCTACCGGGCGGGCGTCGAGGTCTACCACGGGCGCAACACACACGTCCACGTGAGTGGGCATGCCGCAGCCGAGGAGCTCAAGACCTTCTACAACACCGTTCGGCCGGAGGCCCTGGTGCCGGTGCACGGCGAGTATCGGCACATGGTGGCGAACGCCGCCCTGGGCCACCAGATGCGGATCCCCGAGGTGGTGATCTGCGAAGACGGCGACGCAATCGTGCTCGAAGGTGGCGACCTCACGGTCGAGCGGGGGACGATCCCGGCGGGCTACGTCTACGTCGACGGCACGGAAGTGGGCGAAGACGACACGATCATCCGAGACCGCCGACACCTGGCGGATGATGGCGTGTTGATCGTGACGATCGGCATCAACTTCTCGACGGGAGAGGTCCTGATCGGGCCGGATGTCGACTCGCACGGCGTGACCACCGACGACGAGGACCTTCACTCGACGGTTGCCGATCGTGTCCGTGCATCGGTGGCGAGCCTCGAGCACCCGATCGATCCCGACACCCTGCGCCGGAGGGTCAGGAACTCGGCGACTCGGGCCGTGAAGTCGTCAGTGAAGCGCCGTCCCGTCGTGCTACCGGTGGTGATCGAGGTCTGA
>JASJCF010000132.1 GCA_030066265.1 Acidimicrobiia bacterium
GCCCCTGCGGCCACGATGGTGGTCGTCTCCGCGTTGCTCGATCCGGCGTGGAAGGTCGAAATCGAGGTGGAGGCCATCGTGCGCTAGGTCGGTGCGTTGCCGGTGAGCCCCGATCGTGCGTTAGGCACGTCGAGCACCTAATCTCCCATCCGGGCAATCGCCCAACTACTCACTCGCGTAGGAAAGACCTCGTGAACGACACGCAATCTGTGGTCAACGAATACGGCACGCACTCGAACGACACCGGCTCACCGGAGGTTCAGGTCGCGTTGCTGACCGAGCGCATCAACCACCTCACCGAGCACCTGAAGGTCCACAAGAAGGACCATCACAGCCGCCGAGGTCTCCTGATGATGGTCGGAAAACGTCGCCGACTGCTTCGATACCTCCAGGATCAAGACGTGGAGCGATATCGAGCCCTCATCGCAAAGCTGGGGCTGCGGCGATAACACCTGACCTGAAGGCGGCGTCGAGCCGCCTTCAGTCGTACGTGGGTAGCAACGACGGAGGAACGCACCAGTTGTCAGTGGCCATCTTTCGATCCGCATCGATCGAAGGCTGACCACTGCCAATTGGGTCTCCTCCCCAAACGAAGGAGAAACGAGTGGCAGAGACCACCGTTCGCGGGCAGATCGGCGATGCCGAGATCATTCTCAACGCCGGCAAGCTCGCTCAGCTCTCCGATGGAGCCGTCACGGCCCGCATCGGAGACACCCAGGTCCTGGTGACCGCAACCGCAAGCCGTCGGCTTCGCGAAGGAGTCGACTTCTTCCCGCTCACGGTCGATGTCGAGGAGCGCACGTACGCCGTGGGTCGCATCCCCGGCTCGTTCTTCCGCAGGGAGGGGCGCGCAACCGAGAAGGCGACGCTGACCGCACGCCTCATCGACCGTCCCCTGCGTCCCAACTTCGCCGACGGGTACCGGCACGACACGCACGTGGTCGCAACCGTGCTCGCCGCCGACCTCGTCAACCCCCACGACGTGATCGCCCTGAACGGCGCATCTGCGGCACTGACCGTGGGCCCGATTCCCTTCGATGGCCCGCTCGGTGCGGTCCGGCTCGCCCTCATCGACGGCGAGTGGGTTCCGTTCCCGACCTACGAGCAAGGCGAGGAGGCGGTCTTCGAGATCGTCGTCGCCGGCAAGCGCAGTGAGAACGGTGACATCGACATCGCCATGGTCGAGGCAGGCGCATCCGAGGACGGCTATCGCATGGTCCAAGACGGCGCCCAGCCCTCGGACGAGGCGACAGTCGCCGCAGGCCTCGAAGCGGCCAAGGGTCACATCGGTGCGTTGATCGATCTGCAGCTCGAGCTGGCAGAGCAACTCGGCGAGCACGAGCCAGTCGAGTGGCAGTCCCTGGCCGACTACTCCGACGAGACCTTCGCCAGGGTCGAGGAATACGCCCGGCCCCGCCTCGAAGGTCTCGGCACGATCGTGCTGAAGCACGAGCGCCAGGACGCCGAGAGCGCCATTCGCGATGAGATGATCGCCGACTTCGGTCTCGGCGCCGACGACGAAGATGCCCTGCGCGAGACCAAGGCTGCCTTCTCCAAGGTGCAGAAGAATGTCATGCGCAGCCGCGTGGTCAACGAGGGCGTTCGTATCGACGGGCGTGGCCTCACCGAGATCCGTCCCCTCCTCTCCGAGGTGGGCGTGGTTCCGGGAGCGCACGGATCCGGTGTGTTCCAGCGCGGCGAGACCCAGGTCTTGAACGTCACCACGTTGGGCATGCTGAAGATGGAGCAGATGCTCGACACGATCTCGCCCGAAGAGTCGAAGCGCTACATGCACCACTACAACATGCCTCCATACGCCACGGGCGAGGCAGGGTTCATGCGAGGCCCGAAGCGACGTGAGATCGGTCACGGTGCACTCGCCGAGAAGGCCCTGCTTCCCGTCATCCCCCCGGCTGAGGACTTCCCATACGCGTATCGCCTCGTCTCCGAGGTGCTGATGTCCAATGGATCGTCGTCGATGGCGTCGGTCTGTGGTTCTTCGCTGTCGTTGATGGACGCCGGCGTGCCGATCCATGCCCCGGTCGCAGGTATCGCCATGGGGCTGATCCACCACGACGACAAGTTCGTGACGCTCACCGACATCCTCGGTGTCGAGGATCATCTCGGCGACATGGACTTCAAGGTGGCCGGGACCCGAGACATGATCACGGCGCTCCAGCTCGACACCAAGATCGAAGGTCTCCCCGCCGACGTGCTGATCTCCGCCATGAATCAGGCGAGAGACGCCCGGATGGCGATCCTCGACAACATGGAAGCCACGCTCCCGGGGCCGCGCGAAGAGCTCGCCCCGACGGCTCCCAAGATCGAGGCCATCATGGTGCCGAAGGACAAGATCGGCGAAGTCATCGGCCCCAAGGGCAAGACGATCCGCGAGCTCGAGGAAGAGACCGGCGCGACGATCGAGATCGACGACGATGGCACGGTGCGGGTCGGAGCACCCGACACGACATCGATGAATCTCGCGAAGGAACGTATTCTCGCCATTGGCTTCCCGCCGGAAGCCGAAGTGGGTGCCACCTACGACGGCGAGGTCGTGAACATCACGAAGTTCGGGGCCTTCGTCAACATCCTCCCGGGACGCGACGGCCTGCTGCACATCTCGAAGATCGGCGGCGGCAAGCGCATCGACAAGGTCGAGGACGTCCTCGCACTCGGCGACAGCGTCAAGGTCGTGGTCCGAGAGATCGACGATCGGGGCAAGGTCAGCCTCGACATGGCCGATGCCCCGTCGGGCGGCGGCGACGCAACACCGTCTGAGGACGGCGATCGTGGCGATGACCGTGGCAACCGCGGGCAGCGCCGAGATCGCGATCGGGATCGCGGCCGCAGCCGCAACCGTGAACGTGACCGGGATCGCAACCGCGACGAGGGCGGTCGCTCATCCGACAAGCCTGGTCGCAAAGTCGTGTCCTTCGAGGACGAGTTCGAGGCCGGCCTCTAGAAGAGGGACATCGAGTCTCGAAAACCGACGACGACAGCCATGGCCCCGGCGCTCCGTCGGGGTCATGGCGCGTCTGCGTCCCGTTTCACATCGGTCTCGGTCACCGTGCCGGTCGGGCTCGTTCCCACTGCCGGCCGATGCGCTCGACGAAGACTTTGGGCGGTTCCTGATAGAGGAACGTCCCCATATCGATCGCCTTGAGACCGAGGTCCCGTCGCATCTGATCGATCATGAGCTCGAGCAGTGACCGCGTGGTGGGATCCGGGCACGCTTGGTGTTCCTCGGCGACGAGCTCGGCGAGGACGGCGAGGTCGTGGTCGGTGCCGAGGATCTCCCCGAGGTCATCGAGCAAGTGCGCCCGTCCGGAGAGCAGCTCGGGAGCGATGGGTGTCAAGGTCTCGAGCTGGTAGCGCAGGTACTTGACCCGCTTGCGCCATTCGTGCAGGGTCTCGGCCGATTCAGATTCGAGCACCGCCCGCAGGCCCCGCCGCCCACGTCGATACACGCGACGAAGGCCACCCTCGACCGCAGCGAAATCGTCTCTGATGTACGGGGACCCATCCAGCTTGGTCATCACCGTCGTTCCGCTGATTCGCGCCCAGGAGGCCTTGAGCGTGAACACGATCGTGATCATCTGCTCCCGGTCGTCGATGAGGCCCTGTCGGAGTTCGAGGTGACGCTCGAGAAGCCATGAACGGAGACCCCCGAACGCGTCGGGGGCCATGACCTTTCCGTGGTGCTCCACGATCGAGTCGAGGGTGGTCATGAGCACGAAGGCGTCCCGTGCGGGTGCGAGTCGCCTGCCGATGTCGCGCAAGACCACGTTCTCGTTGCGATAGTTCTCGTAGCCGATCTCGTCCCGGACCAGCCGCAGGAGCGCCCGGACCCGCTTGAGGGACTTCCGAGCCTCGTGAACGACGATGTCGAAGTCGGCGTCGGGATCGGTCAGCCCTGAGATCGCCCGGTCGAGCTGCCCCCGGGAGATGCGACGCAGTGCCATCGGGAGCGGTTCGTCATTGCCCATCTCGATGGGCGTCCGATCCTCCTGGCCAGGGGCGAACTCATAGACGATGGGCACATTCGTCAGCGCGTCCGGTGCGTGCCGGTGGGAGAACCAATCGGGCATCTCAGTCATTCATCGGCGGACTCGACGAACGACTCCACTGATGTGGTCAGGGAGAACCGATCATTCGAGCACGAAGGTGAGCTTCATGTCGACGCGGAAGTGGCTGATCGTGCCGTCCTCTGCCAGCTCCACCTTCTGCTCGGAGATCCAAGCTCCCCGGATGCCGTCGATCGATTGCTGAGCTTTGGCGATGCCCTTGCGGATCGCGTCCTCGAATGACCCAGGGGAGGTTGACGTGATCTCGATCACCTTCGCAACTGACACCGGCGGCGCTCCTTTCGTAGCTGAGGCCTCATGCTCAGCGTACACCCGGTCGCCGGCCTGTGGTCGGGACCGCTTCCGGACTTGCCATCGAACATATGTTCGATTACGATGATGGCCCGGCGGATGCACCTCGCTGGGCAGCGGACGAGGACAACACGTGGTCGTGCATCTGCAACGAGAGGCGGGCGATGGGCTCGAGATGGCGTCTTCGGCCGTCCGTTCCCGGCTCGGGAACGAGTGGCGTGAGGAGGGGCGAGGTCCTTTCGCTCTCGAACCGGGGCAGACTGCAGGGCTCTCCGGGCTCCCAGGTTCGGGCCTGACCAGGCTCGGTCTCGCCCTGCTCCTGCCGTATGCCGAACACGGTCAGCTTGCGTATCTCGATGTGCGCGGTTGGGCCAACCCGGCGGCTGCGTGGGAGATGGGCTGTGATCCCGGTCGGCTGGTCTTCGTGCGTACGACGGATGTCGTCACCTGGGGGCGGATCGTTGCGACTCTCCTCACCGGGATGAAGGGGATCTACGCCGAGGTCCCCCCAGGGGTGCGAGACGCCGTGTTGAGGAAGCTGGTCGCCAAGGCTCGCACGAGCCGAACACCGTTGGTCCTGCGCCCTCTGAACGGATCGATCCCCCGTGGCCTGGCGCATCTCCGGCTGGATGCTCGGACGATCGTCTGGGAGGGGACCGACGAGGGTCATGGACAGCTCATCACGAGACGTTCGCAACTCGATGCGTCCGGCAAATGGGCCCGAGGCATGCAACGGATGATCGAAGTCGAGGATCATGGAACGAACGGTTTGCGTGTGGTACCCGACATGGGCGCTGCGAAGACCAGACGTCTCGCGTGAGGCACCTGCCCAGGCGATCGGAGAAGACGGGCTGGTGGTCGCCCGGAATCAGCTCGCGGCCTCGGCAGGCGTCGAGGTGGGGATGCGCCGTGGGGCAGCGGAGGCGATCTGCCCGACCATCGTCACGATCATCCAAGATCACACGGCCGAGACGGCGAGGTTCGAACCGATCGTCCAAGCGATCGAAGCCCTGATCCCGAACGTCGAGGTGTTCGCACCGGGGCTGATGTTCATCCCCGTGTCCGGCGCCGTCTCCTACTACGGGGGAGAGCGGCAGCTGGTGGAGCGCGTGGACAAGGAACTGCATGCCTTCGGGCCCGATCACAGGATCGGAGTCGGCCTCGGCCCCTTTGCAGCCCAGCAAGCAGCCCGGTCGACGACCGAGGACGATCCGGTGTTCATCGTCGAGGACGATTCCCGTTTCCTGGCGGAGTTGGAGATCGAGTCCCTGGGAGAGGACGATTTCGCTGCTGTCCTCAGGTGGCTCGGCATCACCACGCTGGGAGCGTTGGCAGAGCTCCCCGGCGATGCGGTTGCGTCCCGATTCGGGCGACAGGGAGTGACCGCACACGACCTCGCCCTTGGGATCGACCGGTCGATGAATCCCCGAGACATCCCGGTGGATCCAGCCGTGGAAGCCGAGTTCGACCCTCCGATCGACGACATGGAGCACGCCGCGTTCGTCGCCCGAAACCTGTCTCACCGGCTCATCGCGGGGCTCGCCGAGCATGGGACTGCGCCTCATCGGGTCATCGTCACCGCACGAGCGCTGGACGGTACGGTTCGTTCGCGTACGTGGCGCAGTGCCGACCCGTTCAACGACCGGACGCTCGCAGAACGTGTGCGATGGCAGCTTCGCGCCTGGGTCGATGGCGTTTCGGCGGGTATCCGGGGCGGACTCACCTCGCTCCGCCTCGAACCGGCGGATCTCTCCGGCTCGGGCCGGCAGATGGCGCTCGAGGAGGATGCCAAGACCTTCGAAGAGGCTCAGCGGGCCTTGATGGAAGTCCAGGCGATCGCCGGCACGGACAACCTCCTGGTTGCCAGACCACAAGGAGGACGTGACCCTGGGCAACGGGTCATCTGGGACCGATGGGGCGATGAGCCCTCGGTACCGGAACGTGATCTGCGCGCGCCATGGCCTGGGGGGATCCCCAGCCCCGCCCCTGCGCTCGTCCCCCCGGAAGCAGTGCGTTTCGAGGTGTCGTTCGTCGATGGGATACCCGAGCAGGTTCGGCTTCGCAGCAGATGGGTGCCGGTGCTGTCGTGGGCTGGTCCATGGAGGAGTGTGGGCCGATGGTGGGATGGCGAGGTATCCGCCGATCGATATCAGATCGTGACCTCGGCAGGCGCATATCTGTGCGAGGTCCGA
>JASJCF010000021.1 GCA_030066265.1 Acidimicrobiia bacterium
CCCTCGGAGGGAGACGTGCTCTTCGGCGGCGTACCGGTGACCGACTTCGCCTCCCATGAACGCGACGTATCGATGGTGTTCCAAGACAATGCGCTCATCCCGTTCAAGTCCGTGCGCAAGAACGTGTCCTTCCCCCTCGAGCTCCACCACGTCAAGGCCGACGAGATCGAGGATCGTGTCAACGCCGAGAGCAGGGCGATGGCGATCGAGCGGTTCCTGTCCCGCATGCCTGCCCAACTCGCCGCAGGGCACCAGCAACTCGTGCAGGCCGCGCGCGCCCTCGTCCGGCGCCCTCGCGTGCTCCTCCTCGATGAGCCCTTGGCTCGCGTCGATCCCGTTCAGAGAAGCCACATGCGCGGCGAGCTCAAGCTCCTGCAACGGGGCTACGGCGTGACCACGCTGTACGCAACGAACGATCCCGTGGAGGCCATGACGCTCGGTGATCGCATCGCCGTGCTCGATCGAGGGCGTATCCGCCAGATCGGTCCGCCGCAGGAGGTGTATGCAGATCCGGCGGATCGGTTCGTTGCGGAGTTCGTCGGCACGGCGCCCATGTCGTTCCTGCGCGGACGCGTTGTGGAATCTGAGGTTCGGATGGCGTCCGGTGCCCTCCCGGTTCCCGCCGGCACGCCCCAGGGAGACGTGAATGTGGGGGTTCGACCCCACGAATGGGAGCTGACCGACACGGCCGGACTGAGCGGTGTCGTGCGCAGCGCCGAGTTCCAAGGAGACCGAGTCATGGCGTCGGTCGATCTGTCCGGTGACGTCGTCATCGCCCGCTTCGACGGTCTGATCCCCTCGGTGGGGGAGTCGATCCAGATGTGGACGAGACGCTTCCATCTCTTCCTGCCGAACGGTCGATCGATCGCCCGAATTACAAACGTGTAACTCTTCGCGCGAGGAATCGCGCGAAGGGTGGTTGGTTGTTCTCGATCGCTGTTGTATCGTTCGCCTCCCATGGCGACCAAGACGCGTCGCGGTCGGGCCACGGGGCGGAGTACTGCACAACGCACACAGAAGAAGCCATCGCTGACGAAGCGGACCACCCGGGCGCTACGGGGAGTCCCGAACCGAGTCGGCGATCATCTCGGTGACCACAAGGCAGACGTCTGGGGTCTCGCGCTCATTGCGCTCGGCATCCTCGTCTTCCTCTCGTTCTTCGACCTCTCCGGACCGATCGGTGCCTCGGCGTCGACGCTGGCGAAGTTCGTCTTCGGCATGGGTGCGTTCGTCGTGCCCTTCGCCCTGGCGGTTGCCGGCCTGGCCATGATCGGCGTCATCAACAAGGACGACCATGCGCGAACGGTGAGTGGCGTCATCGTCCTGTTCGTCGGCTCCGTTGCCCTCTTCCACCTCCTCACCGGAAACGCTCCCGTCGCCAGTGGTGAAGCGATCGAAGACGGCGGCGGTGCCGTCGGATCGATCGTCGCCTACCCGCTCGAGCGGTTGACCGGCTTCTGGGGGACGTTCGTGATCCTCACCGCCGTGATCGGCGTCGGCGCCCTCCTCGTCACCAAGGCTTCCCTCGGGGACGTCATGCGCAGCATCAACCAGTCCGTGCGGACTGGTTGGTCGAGCCTCGCTGCGATGCGGCCCGAGATGAAGGTCGATGCACCCGGTCAACCCGAGATCGTCATCGACATCCGCGAACCGGAGTTCGCACCAGAGCCCGACATCGAGGGTGATGTGAGCTCCCCGCTCGCTTCGGAGGACGACGTCGTGGAAACGATCGAGCCGCCTCGTCCCGTCCCGAAGTCCGCTCCGGCCGCTCCGAGGGAGGGGTACACAGTGCCACCCCTCGACATCTTGAAGCTGGGCCGCTCGAAGAGCCACGACGGACGGGGACTCACCGACACCGGCGAAGCCCTCGAGGACGCACTCAAACAGCACGGGGTCGATGCCCGTCTGACCCGCATCGTCCCGGGCCCGACCGTGACCCGATACGAGATCGAACTGGCACCCGGTGTGAAGGTGAACAAGGTCACGAACCTGAGCAACGACATCGCCTACGCCCTCGCTGCTGCCGACGTGCGCATCCTGGCCCCCATCCCGGGGAAGTCGGCGATCGGCGTCGAAGTTCCCAACCGAAAACGCCATCTGGTCACGATCGGTGACGTCCTCACATCTGACGAGGCAAAGGCAGACCACGATCCGATGCTCGTCAGTCTCGGCATGGACGTCTCGGGAACTCCAAGGATGCTGAGGCTGACCGAGCTCCCCCATGTGCTGATCGCCGGGGCCACCGGCGCCGGGAAGTCGTCGTGCATCAACTCGCTGCTCACGTCGATCCTGATGCGGGCGACACCGGAGGAGGTCAGGCTGATCCTGGTCGATCCGAAGCGAGTTGAACTCGGGCAGTACAACGACGCTCCGCATCTGCTGACGCGGGTCATCACCAACCCGAAGAAGGCTGCGGATGCGCTCCAGTGGGCGGTGGCGGAGATGGATCGCCGCTACGACCTGCTCGCCGATGCCGGAGTCAGGGACATCGACTCGTACCGGGAGGCCTACGACGCCGGTGGCTTGGATGAGGAGATGTTCGACCGGTTCCCGTACATCGTGATCGTCGTCGATGAGCTCAACGATCTGATGATGGTGGCCGGTCGCGTGGTCGAGGACTCGATCGTGAGGATCGCTCAGATGGCCCGCGCCGTCGGCATCCATCTGGTCCTCGCGACGCAGCGACCTTCGGTGAACGTCATCACGGGTGTCATCAAGGCCAACGTCCCGTCTCGCCTTGCGTTCTCGGTTGCTTCCCAGACCGACAGCCGGGTCATCATCGATCAGGCGGGCGCCGACAAGCTCGTCGGTTTGGGAGACATGCTTGTCGTGACGGCGCGGGACCCCAAGCCCGAGCGGATTCAGGGATCCTTCGTGTCCGAACCGGAGATCCATGCCGTGGTCGATTGGGTGCGCGATCAGCGGGAGGCGCAGTACCGCGACAGCGAGGTGTTCGAACAGGCCCAGCAGGCCGCAGCGGAAGCGGAGGACTTCGACGGTGAAGATCCCGAGGTGATGCGCCAGGCGATCGAGCTCGTCGTGCGATCCCAGCTCGGATCGACCTCGATGCTGCAGCGGAAGCTCCGTATCGGGTTCGCTCGTGCCGGACGGGTCATGGACATCCTCGAAGCCAAGGGCGTCGTAGGGCCGTCAGAGGGCTCCAAGGCGAGAGCCGTCTTGATAACCGAGGATGAGTTGGAGCAAGTATTGGGTTAGGGGCCTTGCCAGTCCCGCCTGAGAGGAGCGCCGTCCGGCCGACGGCGCTCTTCGTCACTCCGGAGCACGTTCGGAGAGGGACCCCACCTGCCCTGCGCGTCGCGTAGCCTCGGATCATGCACGGTGCTCGTTTCGACGACCTTGCCACCGGCCGATCGTTCCGCCTCGACGACCTCGTCACCACGCATACTGCCGAGGGTGTCGACGATGTCATCGACGTCCTCGAGCGTGCCCAGGAGGCTGCTGCTGAGGGTCACTGGGTCGCCGGGTACGTCGCCTACGACGCAGCCCCTGCGTTCGATCCTGCGCTCGTGGCCCATCGCGATCACTCGACTCCTGCCGCGTCGTTCGGGGTGTTCCGAGAAGCTCGGGAGACGACTCTGCCCGCCGCCGGTGCCGGCAGCTACTCGATCTCGCGGTGGATTCCGCTGACCGAGCGGGGGGATTACGACAAGGCGTTCATGCGGATCAAGGACCACATCGAGGTCGGCGACGCATATCAGGTTGCCCTGACGTTCCCGCTCCGAGCTTCCTTCGCTGGGGACGCCTCGAAGCTCTATGCGGATCTGGTTGCTTCCCAGCGGCCCGCCTACGCAGCGCACCTGTGGTCGGGAGACACGCACATCCTCAGCATCTCTCCCGAACAGTTCTTCCGGATCGATGGGCGTCACATCACGAGCAGGCCGATGAAAGGCACGAGGCCGCGTGGCCGCTGGGCAGCCGAAGATGCGGAACATCGCGCCGACTTGTTCACATCGGACAAGGACCGGGCGGAGAACGTCATGATCGTCGATCTCATCCGGAACGATCTCGGCCGCGTCGCCACGTTCGGGTCGGTCGCCGTCGATGAGATGTTCGCCATCGAGCGGTACCCCACGGTGTGGCAGATGACGTCCCAGATCTCAGCGGACCTGCGTCCCGGTGTCCGCCTCACTGATGTGTTCAACGCGCTGTTCCCGTGCGGGTCGGTCACCGGAGCACCCAAGGCGAGAGCCATGGAGATCATCACCGACGTCGAACCCCTTCCGAGAGGGGTCTACTGCGGAGCCGTCGGATTCATTCCGCCGGGAGACGGTGTCGATGGAGCGACCTTCAACGTCGCGATCCGCACCGGGATCGTGGACGACTCCGAGGGTGTCGTCTCCTACGGCGTCGGCAGCGGGATCACGTGGGGGTCCGAGCTCGATCACGAGTACGACGAGTCGAGAGCGAAGAGCCGGGTCCTCACGGCGCCGCGGACGGTTCCTGCACTCGTCGAGACGATCCGGTGGGACGATGGTTGGCTGTGGCTCGACGAGCACATGGAACGGATGGGAGCGTCCGCCGACTACCTCGGGATCGCGATCCCCACCGAGGACATTCGGGCGGCGCTCGCCGAAGCCAGTCGCGTGCTCGACCGGCCATCCCGAGTTCGCGTGGTGCTCGGCGGGGATCGAGATGTGTCAGTGACGGTCGATGATGCGCCGGTGAGGTTCGCCATGGGTCCAGGACCGGACTCGGATGTGATCACGTACGCCGTCGACCTCGATCCCGTGGATCGTGCCGAGTTTCGGCTGTTCCACAAGACCACGGACCGTTCGATCTACGAATCTCGGAGGCGTCGGCATGGATATGCCGACGAGGTGCTCCTCACCAACGAAGAGGGACGGGTGACCGAAGGGACCGTGACCAACGTGGCCATCCTCCGTGACGGGTCATGGGTGACGCCGCCCGTTGCCGAAGGTCTGCTCCCCGGGGTGATGCGCCAGAAGCTGGTCGAGCGGGGAACCCTGCGGGAGGAGCCGATCTCCGTTCACTCGCTGGTCGGTGCCGATGCCGTTGCGGTGTTCAACTCGGTGCAGGGCTGGCGCGTGGCGATCCCCGCATCCGATCACGGGCTACCGGGCTAGCGTGTGCGCATGTCCCGATCCGACGACATCACCCGTGAGCTCGCTGACATCCAGAAGCAGCTCCTCGACCTTCCGGACGATGCATTCGCCGAACGGTACGAGCTTCAACGGCGGCAGGACGAGCTGCGGGCTGAGATTCGCGGGGACAGCGCTGCGATGTACAAGGACCGTTCCGACGAGAGCCTGCTGGACGAGCTCGCAGCGCTCCGGGGGCAGATGAAGGCGATCGAGGATCAGCGAATCGACCTCGTCTCCCAGGCAGGCAGCGGCGGCGCGTCGACGGGCGAGATGGGAAACCTGGGTGGCGTCCAGATCAACAAGGGCATCGACGACGCACACGGTCTGTCCGACATCAAGAACCGGATCGGCATCATCAAGAACGAGCTCGATGCGCGCGGCGTGGAGTACCCGGACCCCGATTGACCGCCGGTGAGGCGGGCTACGCTCACGCTCGATGGGCGACTACCACGTACACCTCCATCCGCATGGCCCGTACACGGGTCAGGGTCCTGAACCGGGACACTTCCCGATGGATCACATCGAGGCGTATGTCGAGCATGCGGCGGCGAACGGGGCGACCGAGATCGCCTTCACCGAGCACCTGTACCGGTGCGTCGAATCGGCACCGCTCCTCGGAGAATGGTGGCGAGGAGATCCGGCTTCGGACCTGGCGGAGTCGACCAGCGCCTGGGTGCGGTCGGAGCGGGTCATGTCGTTGGAGCGCTACGTCCAGGCGGTCGTCGACGCAAAGGACCGTGGTCTCCCGGTCCTCCTCGGTCTCGAAGTCGACTTCTTCCCCGAGACCGGAGAGGCGGTGGCCGAATACCTCAGCCGCTACCCGTTCGACGTGCTCATCGCCTCGACCCACTGGATCGGTGCCTGGGGCGTCGATCAACCCGAGCAGGCGTTCGAGTTCGAGCGCCGAGGTGCCGAGCGAGCCTATGAGGAGTATTTCCGCATCGAGACCGAGCTGGCAGCTTCAGGCCTCTTCGACGTGCTCGCTCATGCCGATGTCGTCAAGAAGCAGGGTGTGCGGCTGCCGGAGGAGCCACTCGACATGTACGAGGAGCTCGCCGTTGCCGCCGCCCGTGGCGGCACCGCTGTCGAAGTGTCGACGGCTGGCCTGCATCAGCCTGCAAGAGAGCTGTATCCGTCAGACGCGCTGCTCGGGCGATTCTTCAATCACGGAGTTCCGATCACGATTGCATCCGATGCGCACCTGCCCGAGCACTGTGGGCGTGACCGGGATCGGGCACTCGACCTGGCGCGATCCGTCGGCTACGACCAGCGGATCTCGTTCGAGCGGCGGGTCGGTGCGCTGGTCCCTCTGGACTGATCCGGGTTTGTGGCGACTGATCCAGGTTTCTGGCGACTGATCCAGGCTCTGGCGACTGATCCGGGTTCCGGGTGACTTCACGCCCGGCTCACGGCCTTCACCGCACCGATGACATCGAACTCGCCCTCGGTGTCCACCACCACCGTCTTGCCGATCCCCAGCGGCCCAAGCGCAGCAAGTGCATGGAGTTGCTCGATCACGAGGTCCGGATCCCGAAGGTGATCGCCGTGGCCAGCGTGCCGCGTGCGTTCGAGGAACCTCCTGGCTGCCGTCACGGGTGAGCACGCGCAGTACACCTCGACGAGGTCCGGCAGGGAGGCGACCCAGCCCGTCGGGGTCCCGGATGAGGTTGAGAGCTCCGGGCGCTGCCAGTGGGACACGAGACACGCACTGGGGACCACCTCGAGCCGCTTCCGCATGGTGTGGTCGGCTTGTCGGCTGAGTCGGGTTCTGGTCTCGGGATCGATCTCGCCGGACGGGAATGACGCTTCGAGGATGTCGTCCTTGTCGATCAACTCCAATCCGAGCAGGGGAGCGATGCGAGAGGCAACGGTCGACTTGCCGCTCGCAGGGAGACCACTCACCACCACGTATCGCACCCCTGGCATACGGTGATCGTACCGGCCGGCGTCTGCCCGTTCGGCCGTGCCGGTAGCCTGCCGTCCGATGGATGCCCCAACCGTCTGGCTTGAGACGCTCGGTTGCTCGAAGAATCAGGTCGACAGCGACAAGATCGCCGTCGTGCTCGCTGACGCGGGCTACGAGGGTGCTGCGTCACCCGAGACCGCCGACGTGGTGATGGTCAACACCTGCGGCTTCATCGACGCGGCCAGGCGCGAATCGATCGACACGATCCTCGCCATGTCGGAGGTCAAGCGTGATCAGGCCGGCCTCGTGGTGATGGGGTGTATGGCCCAGCGATACGAGCAGGAGTTGCGCGACGCACTCCCCGAGGCAGACGCTGTGATCGGCCTGGATCGCTATCCGGGGATCGTCGAGGAGCTCGACCGTGTCACCCAGTGGGAGCCGATCACGATCGGCGGTGTCCGTCGGTCGAAGATGGACATCCTGGAAGTCGTTGCACGACCCACGCCGGAGACACCGTACGCCTACGTGAAGGTGGCCGAAGGGTGCAACAAGACCTGCTCGTTCTGTGCCATTCCCCTGATCCGTGGCAAGCAACGCTCCCGACCTGGCGATGGCATCGTCGCCGAGGTGGAGGCTCTGGTGTCTGGTGGCGTCCAGGAGGTCGTCTTGGTGGCCCAGGATCTTGCCGCGTACGGTCGAGACAACGGCTCGGGCTCCATCGAGGCGCTCGTCGAGCGTTGTGCGGGCGTGAGCGGACTGGGCCGGCTCCGGCTCTACTACCTCTACCCCCGGGAGATCCGCCAGGGCCTCATCGATCTCATCGCACAGCATCCAGTGATCGCTGACTACTTCGACCTCTCGCTCCAACATGCCAGTGCGCAGCTGCTTCGATCCATGCGGCGCCCGGGGAGCGGCGAGGCGCACCTCGACCTGATCAGCAGGATCCGCGAAGCTTCGCCGCAGGCAGCTACCCGGTCGAGCTTCATCGTCGGCTTTCCGGGCGAGACCGACGATGATGTCGAGGAGCTCGCCGCCTTCCTGCGCGAGGCACGCCTGGATTGGGCGGGGTTCTTCCCCTACTCGAAGGAAGACGGTACGGACGCCGCCCTCCTCGACGGTCAGGTGGGCCCGGAGACCATCGGAGAGCGGCTCCGCTACCTGCACGACATCCAAGACGAGATCACGGCCGGGTCGAACGCAGCCCTCGTGGGTTCGACGATGGAAGTACTCGTCGATCAGGTGGAGGACGGCCAGCCGGTTGGGCGGTCGTACCGCGAGGCTCCCGAAATCGATGGCATGATCCTGCTCGATGAAGGGACGCCTGGAGAGTGGGTTCGCGCTCGGGTCGACGGGGCGTACGGAGCCGATTTGTCGGCGACGGTGGTGGCGTGAACGTCGAGATCCTGGCCGTCGGCACCGAGCTCCTGCTCGGCCAGATCGTCAACACCAACGCCACCGAGATCGCTCGTCGTCTCGCCGATCGGGGATTCACCCATCGGTATCAGGCGGTCGTGGGCGACAACCGCGACCGCATGGCATCGGCGATCGCAGCAGCTGCGCAGCGTTCCGATGCCCTGATCATCACCGGTGGGATCGGGCCGACCCAGGACGACATCACTCGCGAGGTGGTGGCAGACGTGGCCGGTGTGGACCTCGTGTATGACGACCACTACGCATCGATGATGCGCGAGCGTTGGACAGCCCTCGGGCGCAGCTTCCCCGAGTCGAACCTCCGCCAGGCCTACCGACCGGAGGGAGCCGTCGTCGTCCCGAACGACAAGGGGAGTGCTCCCGGCTTCCGAGTGATGGTCGACGGGTGCTGGGTCTTCGCCCTGCCCGGAGTCCCGGCGGAGATGCTCGTGATGCTCGAGCAAGAGGTGCTCCCGTTCCTCCAGGCCGAGTCGGGGAACGATCGCAGCGTCGTCGTGAGCCGGGTGATCCGGAGCTGGGGCCTTCCCGAAGCGGGCGTGGGTGAGCTCCTGGCGGACATCTTCGAGACCTCCGAAAACCCCACCGTTGCGTTCCTGGCCTCCTCCGGGGAGATCAAGGTCAGGCTCACCGCCGGTGCGGCAACCGAGTCGGATGCCAGGGCCCTCATCGCCCCCGTCGAAGCCGTGGTGCGCGAGCGATTGGCGCCGCACGTGTTCGGGGCAGACGACGAGACCATCGAGGCCGTCCTGGGTGATCTGTTGCGGGAACGTTCGTGGACCATCGGAACCGCCGAATCCGCCACGGCGGGGATGATCGCCGCACGGCTCACCTCGGTTCCGGGGGCGAGCGAGATCTACCGTGGATCGATCGCCGCCTATGCCACCGACGTGAAGACCTCACTCCTGGGCGTCCCCGCAGCGACGATCGATGAGCACGGAGTCGTGTCGGAGGCAACGGCCTTGGCGATGGCCCGGGGCGCCAGCGAGGCGCTCGCCGTGGATGTGGCTGTCGCCGTGACGGGCTCGGCGGGACCGTCCGAGTTGGAGGTCCCCACCGGCACACTCTGTATCGCGGTGGTCAGCCCGGAGACGACGATCGTGCGAACCATTCGGCTCCCGGGAGATCGAGAGCGTGTGCGCACGTACGGGACCACCGCAGCTCTCCACATCACCCGGATCGCCCTGGTCGGGCAGTGAGCGGGAACCTGTTCCTCGCCATCGACTTGTCGGTCGACGAACGCCACGCCGTGTCCGCAGCTCTCCGGGATGCGAGCCCCGGCCCGCGCATACCCGGTCGGCAGGTGACCGCCGAGAACTGGCACGTGACGGTCCGCTTCCTCGGCGAGGTCGACGAGGTGATCCTGGATCGGCTTCGCCACGAGCTCGATCAGAGCCTGGCTGCAGACCCCGCAACGGTCGTCTGCACGGGATTGGGAGCCTTTCCACGCCCGTCCAAGGCCACGGTCGTCTACGCAGGCATCTCGGATCCGGCAGGTCTCCTCGACTACATCGCCGCTGAGTGCGAGACCGCATGCCGTCACGTGGGTCTGGACCCGGAGGGGCGGCCGTTCGTTCCTCACATCACCCTGTCCCGTGTGAGGCCGCCGGTCGACGTGCGGCGCCTGATCCAGCGGTTCGGTGACTTCGCCGTCGACATCGACGTGCGCCAGGTCGACCTGCTCCAGACCGTCCAGGTTCCCGGCGGCGTGCGCTATCGCACGGTCGATTCGTTCCCTCTTGCGCAAACCCCGGCGTAGAGCCCGAACTCCTGCATAGGGTGGGGACATGCCCGAATCGGCCGAGGTCACCCTTCGAGAGGTGAACGACGACAACGTGCAGGCGATCATCGACCTGTCCGTCTCCGAAGACCAGCAGGACTTCGTCGCACCCAACGTCAAGTCGCTTGCACAAGCGTTCGCCACGACCAAGGTCTGGGTGCGGGCGGTGTACGCCGGCGAAGAGCCGGTCGGGTTCGTGATGCTCTCCGACGACGACGACAAGCCTCGGTACTACCTCTGGCGGTTCATGATCGACCATCGCCACCAGCGAAAGGGCTACGGCGCGGCGGCGATGGCTCTGGTCCATGACTACGTGCGCACCCGTCCCGGCGGCGACCGCATCTACCTCTCCTATGTCCCGGCCGACGGCGGTCCCGAGCCCTTCTACAAGGGCCTCGGATACGTCGACACCGGCCGTGAGCACGGCGGCGAACTCGAAGCGGTACGAGAGTTGAAGAGCTGAGGAGCTACGGGTCTCGAGTCTCGAGTCTCGAGTTCCGAGTTGCGCTCGGGATGCAGACCCCTCATGACGGAACAGCCGACGCCCCAGGTGTTCATGGGTACTTCACACGAGACGACCAACACTCGAGACTCGGGACTCGAGACTCGGCAAATCCTTCCCATCGAACACGTGTTCGGTTATCGTTCGGTCCAGCGAACCATCGATCGTGTCACACCCGGCCGATACGGTGTGCGAAACGACGTGAAAGGGAAAGGCCATGGCCGCAGCAGAATCGAGTGACCGAGAGAAGAATCTCGAGATGGCGATGTCCCAGATCGAGCGGCAGTTCGGGAAGGGCGCCATCATGCGGCTCGGCACCGACGAGGTCCGCAGGATCGAGGCGATCCCCACGGGTGCCCTGGCCCTGGACCTGGCACTGGGGATCGGGGGGCTCCCGAGAGGCCGCATCGTGGAGATCTACGGGCCTGAGTCGTCGGGGAAGACATCGCTTGCGCTCCACGTGGTTGCCGAGGCGCAGCGCAACGGCGGCACCGCCGCCTTCATCGATGCCGAGCACGCCCTCGACCCGGTCTACGCAAAGGCGATCGGTGTCGACATCGATGAGCTGCTCATCTCCCAGCCCGACACCGGGGAGCAAGCGCTCGAGATCGCCGACATGCTGATTCGATCCGGCGCCCTCGATGTGGTCGTGGTCGACTCCGTCGCCGCCCTCGTGCCGCGCGCCGAGCTCGAGGGGGACATGGGGGACACCCATGTCGGGCTCCAAGCGAGGCTGATGTCTCAGGCGTTGCGGAAGCTGGCAGGGACCATCAACCGCTCGGACACGACGGCCATCTTCATCAACCAGATCCGCGAGAAGATCGGCGTGATGTTCGGTTCACCCGAAACGACTCCGGGTGGTCGTGCGCTCAAGTTCTATGCGAGCGTTCGGGTCGACATCCGCAGGATCGAGGCGATCAAGGTCGGAACCGAGAACATCGGGAATCGAGTCCGCACGAAGATCGTCAAGAACAAGGTCGCACCGCCGTTCCGCACGGCGGAGTTCGACATCATGTTCGGCGAGGGGATCTCGCGAGAGGGCAGCCTCCTCGATGTCGCCGTCGAGCATGGGATCGTCCGCAAGGCGGGCGCCTGGTTCACCTACGAAGGCGAACAGCTCGGACAGGGCCGCGAGAAGGCCAAGGACTTCCTGCGCCAGAATCCCGAGCTCGCCATGCAACTCCAGGATCAGGTGCTGCGTGCGGTGGGTGTGATCTCCGACGACGCTGACGACGAAGCAGGTGACAGCACCGACCATGACGTCGCCGAGGCCGGCGAGGAGGCCTGACCACCGATCGCCCTCCCCGGCGAGCCCGTCACCAGGAGTGGTGGATCGGCCATCTGGGATCTCGCAATCGGCGCTGAGACGTCGGTCGGGCGACGTCCGCACGGCCAATCACACCTCGTGGGAATTGGTCAGTCCGGAGACGGTCGGGTGAGGTACCATCGGAACACACTCACACCAACACACTTGAAACCGACAACAGAAGCGACATGACCAGCAACACAACATGAGGTGATCACCAGGCGACCAGCCTGCTGACAACGCACATGTCGTGTGAGTGCCGAACCCGTGTGGTTCGGCACGTTCGTTTCCGACTCGGTTGGAAGACGAGGACAGAATGGACCAGGTGCTGAACCTGTTGATCCCGGGAATCGTGGTAGCCGGGGTCTTCCTGGCCGGCGTGATCCTCGGGCGCAGGCTGGTGAAGCAGCCGCCCGCTCCCGACGAGGTTCTGGCTGATGCGCGGATCGAGGCACAGCGCATCCTCGCCAGGGCGGAAGAGGAAGCGCGGGCGCTTGCCGACACCTATCGCGACCGCGAGGAAGCCACCCTCGAGCATCGTCGTGTCGAGGTCGGCTCGATCGAGGATCGCGTCGAGCAGCGCGAGGCGACGCTCGAGCAACGAGCAGCCAACCTCACCCAGCGCGAAGAGCTCGTCATCGACAAGGAGCGCGCCGCTTCCGAAGCGGTTGCCGAGGCCGCACGGGCCAAAGAGGAGGCGCGCCTCGAGCTCGAGGCGTTGGCCGGGTTCGACTCCCAGGCGGCCAAGGACGAGCTGCTCCAGAAAGTGGAGGACGAAGCGAGGCGCGACGCCATGGTGCTGGTCCGTGACATGGAGACCCGTGCCAGGGAGGAAGCCGAGCGGAGGTCCCGCCGTATCCTCGCAACGGCGATTCAGCGCATGGCATCGGATGTCGTGTCCGAGACCACCATCTCGGCCGTGGCGCTGCCTTCCGACGACATGAAGGGGCGGATCATCGGCCGTGATGGCCGCAACATCCGCACCTTCGAAGCGGTGACAGGTGTCGACCTGATCGTCGACGACACCCCCGAGTCTGTCGCCGTGTCGACGTTTGACCCTGTGCGGCGTGAGATCGCCCGCCGGGCCCTCGAGCGTCTCGTCGAAGACGGGCGCATCCACCCGACGTCCATCGAGGAGGCCTACGAGAAGGCCAGAGACGAGATCGAGCAGTCGATCCGTGACTCGGGGGAATGGGCGATGCTCGAGGTGGGGATCACGCGTCTTCACCCGGAACTCGCGACCCTGGTGGGGCGGCTGCGGTATCGCACCAGCTACGGGCAGAACGTGCTCAACCATCTCGTCGAGTCAGCGCACGTCGCAGGGATGTTGGCCTCCGAGCTCGGCGTCGATTCCACCGAGGCGATGCGGGCAGCGTTCCTCCACGACATCGGGAAGGCCGTGAGCCACGAGGTCGGCGGATCCCATGCCCTGATCGGCGCGGAGATCGCCAGGCGATTCGGCGAGGACGCAGCCATCGTTCACGCCATCGAGGCGCACCACAACGAGGTCGAGCCGCGCACGCTCACTGCGGTGCTCGTGCAAGCTGCCGATGCGGTATCCGCGGCCCGGCCCGGCGCCAGACGGGAGGCTCTCGAGTCCTACGTCCGCCGCCTCGAGCGGCTCGAAGAGATCGCACAGGGCTTCGACGGCGTGGAGAAGGTGTTTGCCCTGCAGGCAGGCCGTGAGGTGCGGGTCGTGGTCGATCCCGGCATCCTCGACGACGTCGGGTCCAAGGACCTGGCCCGCAAGATCGCCAGGAAGCTCGAGGACGACCTCCAGTATCCGGGTCAGATTGAGGTCACCGTGATCCGCGAGTATCGGGCGAAAGACTTCGCTCGCTGACGATCGGGGCATCATGGCGGACATCACCATGCTCGGCATGCCCGGGGTCAAGGAGGTGCGACAACCTTCGCGCACCGGCCAGCGGTACTTCGTGCGCACCTTCGGCTGCCAGATGAATGAGCACGATTCAGAGCGCATCGCCGGCCTGCTCGAGGCCGACGGCATGGAGGCGGCTTCCACACCGGAGGAGGCCGACCTGATTGTGCTCAACACCTGCACGATCCGCGAGAACGCGGATGCACGGCTCTACGGCTATCTGGGCTCCCTCAAACGGGCAAAGCAGGCGAAGCCGACGCTGCGCATCGCCGTGGGTGGATGCTCCGCGCAGAAGGAGCGCGACCTCATCCAGGAGAGAGCGGGATGGGTGGACGTGGTCTTCGGAACTCACAACGTCCACCGGGTCGTCGACCTCCTCGATCATGCCGAGGAATGGGGCGCCATCACCGAGATCTGGGACGAAACGAGGTCCGTCGATGAGGTCCCCAGTGGACTGCCCGTCCTGCGCGAATCGGATCATTCGGCCTGGGTGACGATCACCATCGGATGCAACAACGGATGCACGTTCTGCATCGTGCCGATCGTGCGTGGTCGGGAGATCTCACGGCGACCAGGTGACATCATCCGCGAGGTCGAGCGCTTGGCGGCCGGGGGAGTGCGCGAAGTCACGTTGCTCGGCCAGAACGTCAATTCGTACGGCAGGGACCTCGACCTCAACGGCAGGAGCCCTCTCTTCGCCGACCTGCTCCGCAAGGTCGGAGCGGTGGATGGCATCGAGCGGATCCGATATACCAGCCCACACCCGAAGGACTTCCGTGAGGACGTCGCGTACGCCATGGCCGAGACCGACGCCGTCTGTGAGCAGATCCACTTCCCGCTCCAGTCCGGGTCGAATGCGGTCCTCCGAGCAATGCATCGCGGGTACACCTCCGAGCGCTTCCTCGCAAAGCTCGAAATGATGCGCTCCATCGTGCCCGATCTCGCCGTGTCCACGGACGTCATCGTGGGCTTCCCGGGGGAGCGTGACATCGACTTCGAGGACACCCTGCGCACCATGAAGGAGGCGCGATTCGACTCGGCGTTCATGTTCCAGTTCTCGCCGCGCCCCGGGACGCCGGCGGCCGACATGCCGGATCAGGTTCCCGCCGAGGTGGTCACGGAGCGGTTCGATCGACTCGTCGAGCTCCAGAACGAGATGACCTTCCACAAGAACGCCGGACGTGTCGGGCGCATCGAAGAGGTGATGGTGGAAGGGCCATCCAAGCGCGACCCGCTGGTGGCCACCACGCGGTCGCGTGGGAACCGCATCGTCCACGTGCCGGGCACATGGAGTCCGGGTTCGATCCTCGATGTCACCGTCACGAGAGCAGCGCCGCACTACCTCGAAGGCGAGCCGGTCTCCTGAGCCTCGTCGCAATCATCGGTCCGACGGCTTCCGGCAAGTCGGAGATCGCCGAGCGGCTGGCGTCGGACTGCCGTGCCGTGATCGTCTCGGTCGACTCGATGCAGGTCTATCGGGGCATGGACATCGGCACCGCAAAGCCGTCGGTCGAGATGCGAGCGCAGATCCCTCACCGGATGATCGACATCGTCGATCCCACCGATGAGTTCTCGGCAGCCGAGTTCCAGGAGGTCGGTCGTCGAGCGATCGACGCTGCTGAAGACAGTCACGGCCGGGTGGTGATCGTGGGAGGCTCCGGCTTGCACTTCCGAGCATTGGTGGATCCGCTCACGTTTGCGCCGACCGATCCTGCGATTCGGGCGGATCTCGAGGCGCGCACGGACGAGGATGCACGGGCCGAGCTCCTCGCTGCGGATCCGCACGCCGATGACCATGTGGATGTCGCCAACCCGCGACGGGTGGTCCGTGCCCTGGAGATCATCGCCCTGACCGGTGAGACGCCGACGCAACGTCACACATCTGCGGAGGCGGACGCTGTGAGGAGCTACGTGCCCGTGCGGCCGTTCCTCGGATTCGGGCTCGACGCCGGCGCGGCCCAGGCGGCACGGGCCGGAGAGCGATTCGTCGACATGCTGGATGCGGGCCTGCTCGACGAGGTGACGCGTCTGGCTCCGATCATGGGACGCACCGCCTCACAAGCCGTCGGATACAAGGAGCTCCTGCCGGTGGTTCGGGATGGAGCCGATCTCGACGACGCAAGTGGAGCGGCCATTGCGGCGACGATGGGCTTGGTCAAGCGCCAGCGCACGTTCTTCCGACGCGATCCACGTGTACGGTGGCTCCCGTGGGAGGATGACGATGAGCTGCGGGTCGGCCGAGCCGTCGACGTGATCAAGGAGGCCGCAGAATGGACTTCGTGAAGGTCCAGGGACTCGGAAACGACTTCCTCGTCTTCGACGGACCGTTCGTGCCCACTCCCGAGGCCATCCGACGATGGTGTCGGCGACGAGACGGGGTCGGCGCGGATGGTGTGCTGGTGATCGAGCAGCTCGCTGACGATCGCGTGTCCATGCGGTATTGGAATGCCGACGGCGGCGAGGCCGAGATGTGCGGCAACGGTCTGCGGTGCGTCGCCAAGCTCGCACACGAGCGTGGGTGGACGGCGAGCCCGGAGTTCATCGTCGAGACCGCTGCCGGTGAGCACCCGGTGACCGTCAAGTCCGAGAGTGTGGTCGCCTTCGTCGGCGAGCCGGTGCGCTTCCGCACGGACACGCTGCAAGTCGCCGGCTACGACGTGCACCCCTTTGCGATCGGCAACCCACATGCCGTGCTCTTCGTCGACGACGTCGAGGCGGCGGACGTGGACACGATCGGGCCCGTCATCGAGAACGATCCGCTCTTCCCGAATCGGACGAATGTCGAGTTCGTCCAGGTCGGAGAAGGCGAGGGCATTGCGGTGCGGGTCTGGGAACGGGGCGTGGGGGAGACGCCTGCATCCGGGACCGGTGCAACGGCGGCTGCGTATGTCGCCCACACGGTTGCGGAGGTCCCGACACCGATCGAGGTCGCCCTGCGAGGCGGCACCCTGCTCATCGCCTTCGATGAAGAGGGAGCGTGGATGGAAGGTCCCGCCGAGGTCGTCTTCACCGGCTCGATCACCTGAGCTCTCACCGTGTCAGCCGACTCACCGGCGCGCTGGCCTCGGCTTGCCTCTGGACGGGGAGGCCGATCCGCTGTCAGTCGATGCGTCGCAGAACGGCGACGACCACGCCGAGGATGTCGATCCCGCCTTCGAAAGCCATCGGCTCGTAGGCGTCATTCTCGGCGTGGAGCGTGACCCCGGTTGCTGTCCGCTCGAACGTCTTCACCGTCGCTTCGTCGCCCTCGACGAGCGCGGCCACGATCTGGCCGTTGCGGGCGGTGGGCTGCTTCTGGACGACGACATAGTCGTGGTCGTAGATGCCGACGTTCATCATCGAGTCGCCACGGATCCTCAGCATGAACACGGGATCCGTCCCCACGAGCTCGGTGGGCAGTGGGTAGACCTCCTCGATGTCCTCTTCGGCGAGGATGGGGCTGCCGGCGGCGATGTGGCCGACCAGGGGCACATCGCGAATTGCGGCACGTTCGATCGGGACCGCACCGTCGTCATGCACGACCTCGATGGCGCGTGGCTTGGATGGGTCGCGCCGGATGAATCCCTCGCTTGCCAGGGTGTTGAGGTGGCTGTGGACCGTCGACGGCGAGCTCAGGCCGACGGCGTCCCCGATTTCGCGAACGGAAGGTGGATACCCGCGCTGAGCCACCGTGGACTCGATCAGGTCGAGGATCTCGTGTTGTCGGTTGGTCAGCGAGCTTCGGTCCGGCATGGTCCCTCCTCGTACGCACCACCACGATACCCGGTTTTCGCGATCTGACCAAACATATGTTCGACTTGACAAGCGAACACGCGTTCGATACCTTGCCATCGTGAACCGAACAGGTGTTCGTCTGTGGCAGGTCTCCGCCGGGCGGGTTTCGCCTGACGGGGGACACCGGGCGGAGGCGGGTTTCTGTCACACCCGACGGATAGGTTCGGATCAAGGAGCGATGCTCCTCCCAGGTTCCTCCTGGGCACTGGGTAGCTGAGGAAACGAGGAGAAGGACGCATGACCATCGCCACCAGCGCACGAGTTCGGGCGCTCTCCATCATCTCCATCACGGTGATGGTCGTGCTCCTTCTGCTCGCCTCGGCATCCCACGCGACCGGCGAAGTGACCGACACATTCGACTACCGCGTCAAGCCGGGCGACACCCTGTGGCGGATCGCCCAGACGCATGGTCCGGACAACCGTGACGTACGGGCCGTGGTCGCCACGATCGAACGCATCAACGATCTCGACGGCGCGGTGCTCCAGGCCGGCCAGGTGCTCGAGATCCCGGTCATCGAAGGCTGACCTCGACTGCGCTCGCCCGGAGCAGCAACCAGCCTGGTCCTGATGTCCTCGGCGATTGCACGTACGTTTCGATCTGCCCCACCGGGATTCGTAGCTGAGCGCCGCTCGGTACGATCGCCGCATGCGATGCCCTCTGTGCACCACCGCCGACACACGAGTCGTCGACAGCCGGCCCGCAGAAGCGGGTGTTGCGGTTCGGCGTCGTCGGGCGTGTGAGCGGTGTGGCCATCGCTTCACGACGTTCGAGCGCCCGTCGGTGGTCGTCGTGATCAAACGCGATGGGCGACGCCAGCCCTTCGACGCGTCCAAGGTGCGCCTCGGGGTCGAGATCACCCTCGCCGATCGCCCGGTGCCCCAGGATGCCGTCGACGACCTCGTTGCGACGGTCGAGCGCGCTGCCTACACGTCCCAGACGTCCATCCACGCCGACGAGATCGGTCGCATCGTGCTCGACGGCCTCAAGGACCTCGACGAGGTGGGATACCTGCGGTTCGCGTCGGTGTACAAGGAGTTCCAGACGGCGAGCGACTTCGAGAAGGAGGCAGCACGGCTGGACTCGCCAAGCTCGGTGAATCGGGATGTCGCCGGCGCGGACCCTGGCATCTCGGAACGGAGCGTCTCGGAACCAGGTATCTCAGACCAAGGCGACCCAGAGCAAGGCGACTCAGAGCAAGGCGACTCAGAGCAATCCGAGGTCTGATCGGCTGGGTGCCGACGGACAGCCTCAGGATGCCAGTTCGGCCAGGTACTCGTCGAACTCGCCAGCCAGCTCGACGATCGCCAGGTCGGCCTCGGTTCGGAAGGCGATGAGTGCGTCGAGCATCACGGACGCAAGGCCGGCCTGAATCTCATCGATCTCATTGACGAGCACGGTCGCTGCGGCCTCATCCTCGTTGGTCAGGGCTGCGAGATACTCCTCCTGCCACTGTGATGCGCGCTCGAGGGCCGCAACGGCGGTTGCCTTGACCTCGGCGAACGCAGGGTCATCCGGGAGGTCGGC
>JASJCF010000133.1 GCA_030066265.1 Acidimicrobiia bacterium
GCAGCAGATGCCGCTGTTCTGGCACCTGTATCCATTGCCCCATTAGCAGGGCCACTGGAGCCAATGCCAGCCCACCATGCGCTTGTAAATTGGATTGCTTCGCCAGCCATTACAGTGTCCTCGCATATTGCACATCACCTTCAGTGACTGTGCCGATTTCCAATTCCGTGCCACGCGAGACGACTTGATTGCCGTAATCACGCAACTCCTGTGCGGCCACCGCACCCATGCTGCCCTCCGCTTCCATGCGGTTGATCAACCCAGACATATAGGGTGACTGTGTATCTATCTGACCGCCCTGGACTGATGTCGTGGTGAAGAAGATGTCCATAAACTCCTTCATTGACGGATTGTCATAGGTGCCAGGAACAGTCTGCAGTTCTGCTCGTTCCTGGTACTGCGACCATTTCAGGGACTCACGTATAGCAAGCTCAAGCTCTGCCAGTGATACTGGATAATGGACCGTCCGATACTCGGTGTTGATGTCTGCCGCCGCCTGGGCGTCGTTCATGCCAGCGTAGCCACGACCGAGTGGATCAGTGTTTAGCTCGTCGGCGAGTGTTTGCCATCTGCTCATTACGTTTCTCCAATTTAAATTCCTTAATCATCTTCTGCCAGCGAGCCAACAATCTTTCAGTCGCCGCGCGTTTCGCCTTATGCCCGTCAACTTCCCTTAAAAGCTCGACGCGCGGCTTTCTCATTACGGTGTCGGCGTTTCACCGATCAGGGCATTGAACTGTGCTTCACCGTTGTTGACCAGCTTCCTGATCGTCTCGTATTTCAGCTTCGTACTGGTAAAGCAGTCCAGCGGCCAGTTGCGGGTATAGGTCGTATCGTCCATGACGTTCCCAGCACTGTCATAGATTGTGTACGACACCTTGTGCGTACAAGTCGGGACTGGCATGTGTTGGTTGGCAAATGCCTGTGCGCTAAACATCACTGCGGCGATAAACAAAATCTTTTTCATAGCGGGTTCCTCAAGACGGGGTGCGAACGGGTTGAGACGGAGCCGACTGCGGCATGTCCATCGGGTTCAGGGTGCTGCCGAAAGCGGTATCCAGCAGTTCCTTGGACTTGTTCACCGCGTCAGTAAAGTCTTCAAGATCCTGCGGCAGCAACCCGTCATTCAGGCGCGTCGACTGCGACACCCGCAGATTGAGATCAGCACCCAGCAAATAGCCCATCACCGCGTTGATGCTCTCGTTTTCAACCGGCGGCAACTCGTTGATCATCGGCGCCAGCGAATACTCGACCAGATAATGAAAGTCCTGCGGGTTGTTGCCGGCAGCATTCGCAAAGCCCAACAGCTCAGTGTAATACTGATCAAACCGCGCTTTGTCCTTTTCCATGATGCCGGTCACGCGGGCGCTTTGCTGTTTGGTCAGTTCCTGCGCCATGCGGTAGATCCGCTGGTCGAGGCCCAGCACACAAAGGTTGTGCGTTGCGCACGGCATGTTGGGTGCGACAATCTGTGTTTCGCATCCTTCAGTCGGTAGGTCGAAAGTGTTGGCCATGATTCCTCCTATTGGAATCCACAGAACGCATGCCATCCTGGAATGTCATTCTTGAAATAAGTATCCAGTGTCTCCGCACGGATCTGTTTGCAAATCTCACGATGGCAATATTCGACCTCTGCCAGATTGTTTGCCAATTCGCGATCCTGTCGCTCGGTGCCGCGCTCGATGACAGCCGCGCATCCGCCAATGTTGATCACGGCCAGTGACAGAATGATGATGGCCTTGTTCATTTGCGCACCTCGATGCTTTGATCGTCCTGGTGCTGATCCAGCTTGAATCGCACTTCGATCTGATCCTTTTCGCAATCCGCATTCACCGTAAACTCGCCTTCGCGCTTATCGCGTTCCTGCAGTGCCTCGCAGCCCAGCACCAGCCACAAGATGAAAAACGTCAGCAAGACGATCATCAGGGTTTGGAGTAACTGTTGCGCGTTCATTTAAAAAGTTATCCAAAATATCCTGACTGTTTCACCGCACTGTAGACCGCATCGATCACGGCGACATTGGCAAAGCTATCCCCTACCCCGGCAATCTGTAGCTGGAAAAGGTCATTGACCTCGCTCGCACCGATTTCGGCCAAAATCCCACTCTGGGAGAGATTCACGCCTTCCTGGTTTCTGCCAACAAAATATTGAATCTCGCGCCCCGGTGTTGCCTTTGTCTGGTTATATAGGCGAACGCCAAATACACGACCCTGGTTGGTATCAGTGAAGCTCACCGCGACTGTTCCAACGACAGAAAAAACCCCCTGCGCATCAAACCGCAGACCACTGTTGGCAACGTCCTGCACCACGCCAACCGGTGTCACCACCATGCCGCTGTCCCAATTGTCGATCGTCGTCCAGGCCCCGCTGCCGACCGTGCCGTAATTGGTATCTGTCGTTTTGGCTATGCCACCATAGCCTGCAGTCTGCAAGTGAGAGTGGACATTCGGGTCGTCACGGTTCAGCAGTTTTTGGTGGTCAATCTCACGCACGTTGACCGTGCGCAACACGCTGGTGTAGTTCGGGCCGTCGACAGAACCGGCGATCGAAGATTCGACCGTGAAGTGCACGGTATCCGATGCAGTGAGTGCGGTGCCGATGTTGCCAGAGAAGTTGAGCACCCGATCGCTGACGTTGGCATCTATCTGGGAAACCTGTGTCGTTTGCAGGCCCCCATTGACATAGACGCGCGTTGTCACGGTTGCGGGACCACCCGCACAGGAATAGCGGTAACTCAACAGATAGGTGCCAGACCCAAGTTCAATAGCATTCGGCACCGTCACCGCGCAGATTGCGCTGGACTCGACACCGATCGACAGCGCGATCGAGGCGGCATTGGTGTCTTGTGTGATCTCGTTGTTGTTGATGGCACGGCCAAGTGCCACCCAGCCATTCGGGCCGATCCCCAATTGCATGTTTTCATACGCGGCATCCGTCGCCCATAAAAACTGCAGATCACTCTGCATGACGACGTTTTTCAGATCGCCGGATTCAACGATGGGGACAAGCTCCGCCATTTACGGACCGCACACCGTGATCATGGAACCGAACAGGGCATTCAGACCCAGCAGGTCGCAGTATTGTGTCGCAAAGGGATCAGAGATTAGGGCCAATCCAAGTGGAGCGTTCATTGCGCACCCCTTAAAAAAATGCCGCCTTTGCCGTTGTGGCATCGGCGGCAATCACCGAAAGGGAACCGGGAAGGGGTTGGCGCCCTCCCGGTCACCGTCTGCCTTATGCGGCTCCTGGATTCAGCGCAACCCAAACCGTCGTCTCACCCGCACCGGCATCCGCTGTCGCTACGCCGGCACCCGCCAGATCACCAGCGGCAAGCTGGAATTCCTGATTGGTCTCGTCGAAGTTGAGCGTAGCGCCTTGGGTAATCGTCTCCGCACTGGGTTTGGCGAACTCCACCACGCCTTTCACGCGCACCGCACCTTTTTCATTGGCAGCGATGTCGCTCACCGCAATACCGACCACCGTGCCGATGATCACGCCTTGGTCCGAAGTCAGGGCCGTACCGGGAGTGTGATCCCAGATGTTCCCCTCATGTCTGTATGTTTTCATGTGTCTGTCTCTCTATTTCGGGGTTATGGGATTAGGCACCCGCGTTGTAAACGACCGGCTGATAGGCCAGTGGTGCAACACCGAATTCCTGCCTGACCTTGTACTCGATGCCGTCGACGTTCCAGCCCTCGCGGGTTTCGACGCTCGGGGTCTCCTGGCCGCGCACAAAGGCGACTTCGATGAACGGCACTGAGCCGCCCGGTGCTGCCTGCATAAACCAGTGCGTCTCTGTCCCAGTTGCGCCGGCCAGTCGGTTTTCGATCACCGGGGACAGCACGCTGAACTGGTTGGTCGCCTGTTTCTGCACGATCTCGTTGCCAGTGTTGATGTCATAATCGAGATTTTGCGCGGTGACCAAGGTCAAAACCTCGGTTTCCCAACCCGGCGAGCTGATGACCAGCGTCGGCGCCAGATTCAACGTGCGGGTATCGCTTGGGTCTTTTTGCAGACGCATCAGGCGACGGGCTTCCGAGAATGTCGTCACGCTCGGCGGGCCAGCGGTACCAATATTGTTGTGCAGCGCATCGAACACCGGGGTTGCGTCCTGGTTCAGCGTCGGATTGTTGAGATACACATCCCACACCTTGTCGCCGACGATCGCATTGGCGGCATCGGCCATTGCCGAAGCGGTGTCTTGGAAGGCTTGCAGATCATCGGCAAGCAATGCCTCGCGGGTAATCGCGAACATGCGGCCAAATTTCTCCGCTTGCAGGAATTCGACCACATCCGACTGGGTGCCATGCTTGTACTCGCCACCCTCGGGCACCACCAGCAGATCACTGAAGGCGCTCATCGCGGGGCGCTGGGCCTGCCGGAAATCGTTGACCGAACCGACACGGGCGACCGCCCGCCACGTCTCTTCGGCTTTCTCATAACGCACGCGGATCGCCTTGTCGATGACGTTGGCCAGAATGCCGGGGAAGTCACCGGTCGCATGCTGGGCACGAATGTCACCGCGTCCGATGTTCAGTCGCAGGCTCGGGTCCATGACTGCCGAAACCACCGAGTAACTCGATGCCTGATCGACCCCGGTCAGCCCGCAAGCCTTGGCAAAGGCGCGGGACATTTCCGACAGGCTCAACCCGGTGTAGGGATTGCCTTCGGTCGACTCGCGCAGCCCCATGCGTTGCTCAACCGCTTGGGTAAATGCCTGATGGACTTTTTCGTCACTGGACACACCACCCACGGCACCGCCCAGATGCTTGCTGGCCTGCGGCGGGGCAGTCGGCTCGGATTGCACACCGTAGGACTCACGGGCAATCACGGGTGCCGATGACTTGTGTGCCAGATACGCTTGCAGCTCTCGGCGGGCATCCAGCTCGGAACAGTTCACATCATCGAGGCATGCCTCGCGAATGGCGGTCACCGGGTCCAGCTCATCGCCGGTATAGAAACCGGCAAACACGGTCTCGATGGTTTCACGCCGCTTCTTCTCCGCTCTGGCGCCAGCCGCTTGCGCGGCCAGTACCGTCTTGGAATGCTTCGCGACGATATCGTCTTTCTCGGGCGCACCCTTTTGGTCGCCCGTATCTTTGATGTCAGCCATAGCGGCGACCTCCGGGGTAACGTGGCTTTCAGCCACTGGTTGTTGAAATTTCGTTTTGCGTAGCGACGCGGCAATCTCGGTCAGCTCGCCAGACTCGACAATATCGTCGACCAGCCCCAATTCATGCGCATCGATCGCGGAGAAATAGTGGTCTTCACCGTCCATCAGCCAACCGCGAATGGTCGCCTTGTCGGGACCGCCCTCGCGGGCATAGCAGTTGATCTGCGCCTCGGCGTATTTGTCCAGAATGTCTGCCTGCTCACGCAGGTCCGGGGCGTTGCCGACGGTCATGCCCCAAGGGGCGTGGATCATCATCAGCGCATTGCTGGCCATCTGGATCTTGTTGCCGGCCATCGAGATCAGGCTCGCGATGGAATAGGCCACCCCATCGATGTGCGTGGTTACCTCACCGTCATGGCGGCGCAACGCATTGTAGATCGCGACCCCATCGGCCACCGAGCCACCGAAGCTGTTGATGCGCACGTCGACCGGCCCTTGCATGTTGCCCAGGGTCTCGACCACCTCTTTCGCCTCGATCGACTGCTCATCATCCCAGCCACCGATGTCGCCATAGATTTGCAATTCGGCCCGACCGCCCTTCGAAAGAATCTCGTAACGGTTCATGGCGTTTCATCCTCTTGGGTGTTGTTCAGGGGCAGGCTTTGCTGCGTCATGGGTTCGAAGTCGTCCTGATCCCGCTCGGCATCGACTTGTGCCGGCTCGCGGCCAAAACGGCGAATGTTGCCGTGGCGCGATTCCCAGCCCATGTTTTGATCCAGCTCTGCCGCCTGTCGATCGGTCAGCGGGTCGATGCTCGGCATGACCGGCCCTTCGATGCGCACATCGTAAAGCGTCTCGGGATCGGCTTGTCGCATCAGCCGCGCCGGCAGGCGCCCCTCCAGGACCGCCATGCGCAACGGTTCCTG
>JASJCF010000134.1 GCA_030066265.1 Acidimicrobiia bacterium
GCAAAGGCGAGGCCGAACAGCAGGAACAGGAACGCCGTCTCCGGGCGAGCCCCGAGCCGCAGGAAACGGTCGAGGAGGCCAGTCTCGGTGAATTTCACGGGCCTGGATTGGAGGAGCACCTCCTCCCCCTCCACGACCTCGGTCCTGGCCGTGTCCAACTCGAACCGCATGTCGCCGCGGACGACTTCGCGTCCGTCGAGGCCGATCAAGAGCTGGCCGAGGGCAGGGTCGAGTTGGTCGACGAATCCGGGCACCAGCACCGGGTCCGACGCCGTCGACACACCAACCGTGACGGTGTCAGCGGCGAGCCGGTCGACCGTCCCCTGGAACGCCTCTTCGGTGAGCGGATCGGGCCGCACGCTCGGAGGAAGCCGTTCGCCGACGTGAACGGACGGGTCGAGGTAGCCCACGACGGCATCGGGCGCCGCAGACCGGATATCCGCCTGATTCGCGAGAAACGCAGCCCCGCCGTACGCGACCGCGGGGCTCGGGCCGATCCAGGCGATCACCGGCGCAGGTGCGGACGCGATGGTCTCGAAGAGGGCGGACAGATCCCCCGAGGAGACGCCCGGGCTGTCGATCTTGAGGACATAGGCGTGGGCCGGCTCCTCTCGGATCGACTCGGTCACGTAGTCGATGATGCGTGCGTCGAGCGGGTCACCCACTTCGATGACCACGATGGGCTCGTCGCCCGTCTGCGCCGACGCGAGACCGCTCAGCACGATGAGGATCGACACGGTGAGGAGCACCGCTCCACGGAGGTACCGCACGCACGCAAGGCTAGGGATGCCGCCCGGCCACCCTGACTCTGTGCCCTTGCCTCAAGTACGATGGCGCCATGACGACCATCCTGTTCGTGGCAGACCGCTCATCGGTGATCGACCGTGTCCACGCAGCCCTCTCGGTGCCGGGTGTGACCCTCATCGACCATGACGATCCAGATACCGCTGCGTCAGCGGCCGTCGAGCAGGGCGTGGACCGAGTGCTCGTGGACATGAAGGTCGGCGCCATGGGAGGAATGGCCGTGACACGTGCGGTCCGTGCAGCCTCCGAAGAGGACCCCATCCCGGTCACCATCCTCCTCGATCGCGAGGCGGATGCCTTCCTCGCCCGCCGGTCCGGGGCGAGCAACTGGCTCATGAAGGACACGGCGGCCATCGACCTGCGCCACGCCGTGATCCCCGCCGAGGCTTCCTGAACGGCCATCAGGAGCCTGCCGGCCGGCGCAGGCTCGTGATGAACCCCCGATGACCACCGCCATCTTCTCCTCTCTCGTCGTCCTCCCCGTGTGCCCGGGCATGGACCGCCACGGCGTCGACAAGGTCAGGATCGAGAGAGCACGTTGAGCCGGTACACTCTCGGCCTTCGGGACGTGGCGCAGTTTGGCAGCGCGCATCGTTCGGGACGATGAGGTCGTCGGTTCAAATCCGACCGTCCCGACCAAGCCCCTCCTCTCCGGAGGGGCTTCGTCGTCTCTGCGACCGGACGCAACCGAGGACTCCGAGGGGAGCAAGAATGGGGTCGGACGTCGATCGGGAGCGGACCCGATGAGCGACATGACGATCACCTTCATCATCCTCGGGGTGACGATGGTGCTGTTCATCTGGGGGCGTTGGCAACCGGATCTGGTGGCCGTGGGGTCGCTGCTCGCCCTGTATCTGAGCGGAGTCGTCGGTCTCGACGAGGCCTTCTCGGGATTCGCCAATGCGACCGTCGTGCTCATCGCCGCGCTGTTCATCGTGGGCGAGGGATTGTCACGAACCGGCGTGACGGCCTACTTCGGAGAACGTCTGATCGGGAGCGCCGGCGGCCAGGCAATCAGACTGTTGGTCCTCTCCATGCTCGCAACCGCGATCCTGTCCGGATTCATCTCCAACGCAGGCACCGTTGCGACCCTCATGCCCGCTGTGGTGGTTGCCGCATGGGGGCTCAAGAGCACTCCGTCGGCATTCCTCATGCCGCTCGCCTTCGCAGCGAACGCCGGCGGGCTGCTCACCCTGACGGGCACCCCGCCCAACATCGTGGTCACGGATGCGCTCCGAGCGGCTGGCTTCCGTGAGTTCGGCTTCTTCGAGTTCTCGCTGATCGGAGTGCCCCTCGTGGTGGTGGCCGTGGTGTACATGGCCACCATCGGGAAGCGCCTGCTCCCGCAGCGGCGAACGAGCGACGCCCCACCGGTCCTCGACCGTGAGATGGGGGAACTGGCATCGGCGTACTCGCTGGACAACGAGCTGTATCGCATGCGCATCCGCAAGCCATCGCCGCTGCGCGGTTCGTCCCTCCGCGAATCCGACCTCGGGAAGCGGTTCGGCGTGACGGTGCTCGAGATCCAACCCGCAGAGGAATCACTCTCGCTCCAGGATCCCGCTAGCGCCGTGCGTCGAGGTGTCGAGACGGTGCTCCCGGACGATGACGACGGCCTCCCGGATCCCGATCAGGAGCTCCACCGCAACGACGTGCTCCTGGTCAACGGCACCGAAGAGCAGATCCGCGACCTCGAGGTTGCGATGCAGCTCGGGGTGCTGCCGATCGAAGACGCAGGGCAGACGCTGGCCGATCTACTCTCGCTCGAGATCGGAATCGCCGAGGTCCTCCTCACCCCTCGTTCGTCGTACATCGGCGCCCGGGTCTCCGACGGGGAGATCGCCCGGTCGTTCAACATCCTCGTGCTCGGCATCCTGCGGGGGGATCGCCAGTTGCCGGTGACGGAACCGCTGCAGTTCGGGGACGCTCTGTTGGTGCGCGGCACGTGGGAGTCGATCGGTGTGATGGCAGAGGAGCGCCGCAACTTCGTAGTGGTCGGTCAGCCCGATGAGCTGTCGACCCAGGTCACGGAGCTGACGCCTCGGTCCTGGGCGGCGATCGGGATCCTGGTCGCGATGGTGGTGTTGATGGTGACCGGCATCGTGCCTGTGGTCATTGCGGCGATGCTCGCTGCGGGGGCGATGCTGCTTGCGGGCTGTCTCACCAAGACCCAGGCGTATCGCGCGATCTCGTGGTCGACCGTCATCCTGATCGCAGCCATGATCCCGATGGCGATCGCACTCGAGACGACGGGCGGCGCCGAACGGATCGCCGACGGAATCGTGAACACGCTCGGTGAGATGGGGTCGGTACCGGTGCTTGCCGGGATCATGATCGTGACCACCCTCTTCAGCCAGGTGATCTCGAACACGGCATCAGCGGTCTTGATGGCTCCGATCGTCCTGTCGACGGCCGCAAGCCTCGCGGTGAGCCCCCATCCCCTGATGATGGGCCTCGCCGTTGCGGCGTCATCGGCGTTCCTGACTCCGATCGGGACGGCACCGAACCTCATGGTCATGGCGCCCGGCGGCTATCGCTTCAGCGACTACGTGAGGGTCGGGGCACCCCTGATGGTGGCCTTCCTGGTGGTCGGCGTGATCCTGATTCCGATCATCTGGCCGTTCTGAACCGCTCCCCGAACCGGTCAGCAGACGCTGCCGTCGATGGCCAATCCCACTGAGGACCACACGAGGCCGTAGAGCCAGATCACGACGAAGACTCCCCCGAGAGCACCGGCGATGATGCGCTCGCTCCGTTCATTGGTCGTCGCCGCCACGACACCGAGCGAGGCGATCGACACCACCGGGAACACCACCCATCCGGCGAACAGTCCCAGCCGCGACAGCATGGAGCACCCGTCGCTCCCGCTGAGGAGCGCAATCGTGGCGTTGGCGACCACCATGCCGATGACCGCCAGCCATTTCCAGTGGTCCAGGCCATTCGAAACCGCCTGATCGGACGAGTCAGTCGTCGTCGTCATCGTCGTCGTCGTCATCGTCGTCGTCGTCGTCGTCGTCATCATCGTCGTCGTCATCGTCGTCGTCATCGTCGTCGACGGGCGGCGGGTCGGAATCGGGCGGGTCAGAGGCCGGCGGCGGATCAGACGGCGGATCAGACAAGGGAGTCTCCTCCGGGACCGTCGTCGATTCGGGGTCAGGATCAGCCACCGGCGGAGGCTCCGGGTCCGGGTCGGGAACAGGGCCCGGATCAGGGGCAGGGCCCGGATCGGGAGCAGGACCGGGATCAGGCTCGCTCTGCGGGTCCGGATCGGGGCCGGGCGTAGGTTCGGGATCCTCGGTCGGAGGCACCCAGATCGGAACCTCCGGCAGGATGCACGTCGGCGGCTCGCAAGTGGTGAGGGATTCGGTATTCGGATCGTGTGCCAGCTGCGCCATCGGCTCATCGACCGTCGTGGTGGACGTCGATGCGTCGGGCATGGCCACCGGCTCCTCGCGGACGGCGTCGACGGGTTGCCAGGTCTGTGCGGACGCAACCGTCACGAGGAGCATCGGAACGAGAGCGACCAGCACGGCAAACCAGGTTCCCTTCAGCGGGCTCAACCCACGCATGGCTCAGCCACCACCCTTCCGCGACCCCGTGCGGTCCTTGCTCTTGCCGCCCTTGTCCTTGTTCTTGCGGTCCTTGTCCTTCCGGTCCTTGTCGTCCTTGTCCCTGCGGTCCTTGCCCTTGCGGTCCTTCCGGTCCTGGTCGTCCTTGTCCTTCCGGTCCTGGTCGTCCTTGTCCTTCCGGTCCTTGTCCTTGCGATCCTTCCGGTCCTTGTCCTTGCGATCGTTGTCCTTGCGATCGTTGTCCTTGCGATCCTTCCGGTCCTTGTCCTTCTTCTTGTCCCGGTCTCTGGAGTCGAGGCCTGGATCAGCGCCCTCGGGAGGCTCCGATTCGCCGGCGATGGCAAGGCGATCGCGTACAGCCGGTTCCCCGGTCTCTTCGCCGATCGGGTCGGTGACGAGGTTGGCGGATGTCAACGGGTCGAGTGCCGGTGCGGCGCCGTCCTCGGCATCGACGGGCTCGGCATCTCCCCGTTCGCCGGAGGGATCGACGCTGGAGGCCGCGGGTGCTTCGGCGGTCGGTTCATCGTCCGCCCGAGGAGGTGGATCGTCCGTCGTCGGGATACCGAGCGCAGTGACCTGCTCATTTGACGGCTGCGTCGAAGGCGACGAAGGGCGGTACTCATCGGAGAGACCCGTCTCGGAGACGCTGGCCTCGGAGATACCGGCCTCGAAGCCTGCCGCTTCGTCGACACGAGCGGTCCGCCACGTCGATCCGGCGACGACCGTGGTCATCAAGACCGGTACGAGCGCGATGAGAATCCCGAGCCATGTCCCCCTGAGGGGGGTCAACCCACGCACCGTTGTGCCCTTCCGGCGATCCTGTCCCTGAGTAGTCAAGGTACTACACAGTGTGTTTTCACCCCAGGGCCATACCTGCGTGACCGAACGGACTAGATCCAACACCCACGGCCCCTCCGTATCGTGGATGCCGTGTCCAGTGTCGCCCTCTTCACGCGAGACCTCCGCCTCGCCGACAACCCGGTCCTGACAGCCGCCGGGCGCCGAGCCATCCCTCTGTTCGTGCAGGACCCCGATGCGTCGGTCCGTCACGGCTCACCCAACCGCAGCGCGTTCCTCGCCGAGAGCCTCCGCGACCTCGATACCGGCCTGCGCACGGTCGGCTCGTCCCTTGTCGTGAGAACCGGCCGCCTCGCCGAGGTCGTGGCCACTGTGGTCGGCGAGTCCGGTGCCGATTCCGTACACATCGGACGGGACGTCAGCGCATTCGCTCAACGGCGCCTGGCACAACTCGAGCAAGCCCTGTCGGTGCCCGTGGAGACCCACAATTCGATCACCGTGATCCCGCCCGACGCCATCGCCCCGGCCTCCGGTCCCTTCTATCAGGTGTTCACGCCGTACTACCGGAGCTGGAGCGAAGTCCACCGCCGAACCGTCCTGGATGCGCCGATGACCCTGTCGGAGCCCGGGATCGACTCGGAGCCGCTGCCCGAGATCCCGACCGTCGGCACGTCACCAGCTCGGCTCTCCGGGGGTGAAACCGAGGCCCGCCGTCGTCTCCACGACTGGCTGCCACGGGTTCGTGCCTACGGCGATACGAGAGACGCCCTCGCCGAAGACGGAACCTCGATGCTGTCAGCCGATCTGCACCTCGGGACGCTCTCCCCGCTCGAGGTGTCACTGGCGGCGAGCGAGGCCGGAGCCGA
>JASJCF010000135.1 GCA_030066265.1 Acidimicrobiia bacterium
TCAGCGTCATCTTGGACTGGGGTGTCTGGAGTCGTGAGGAGCGAGATGACATCCGCCGGCGCGCCGGCGGGCTGGGGGCCGATGTCCGGACCGAGTACCTCGAGGTACCGATCGAGATCCTCCATGAACGTCTGGCCATCAGGAATCTGGATCTTCCTCCCGGCACGTTCAGGATCGCGCCCGAGGAACTGGATGAATGGGCCGGGGTCTTTGAACCACCGACAGCTGATGAGCTTGGATAGCGGTGACGAATCACAGCACATGTGCAGGGTCGGGAACGACCGGGACTTCGAGTCCCGCAACTGAGAAGCCCCCGCCGGAGCGGGGGCTTCTCGAAGTGTGCAACTCGTCGAGCGCTCAGGAATCGTCTTCGGATTCCTCAGACTCGTCGTCATCGGATGGCGCCGGCGCGACACCTGCGCCCGTCGCCTGGGCGACCACGGCATTGCCCTCGGCGTCCACCGCTGCTGCGGTCTCTTGGACGACCCCGGCCACGTTGCCGGCGTCATCGGCGGTGGCCACACCCTCGCGCCGGTCGATGGCGACGTTGCCATCCTCGTCGACAGCGGCCGCAGTGACCTGACCGGCGACGGTGTCGCCATCGGTGACTGCAGAGAAGTCCACGGATGCTCCATCCGCCGACGCCGCAGTGCCGTAGACCGCTTCGCCATCCTCCGTTTCGACGGCTCCGATGACCCCTGCCGCCTCAGCGCCCATGGCATGCTCGGCGAGCTTGTCGTAGCCCGAGATGGCTGTCTTGAGCTGCTCAGCCCACGTGTTCTCGACGACGGCGATGAACGCCGAGGTTCCCGGCTCGAGCGAATCGGCAGCCTCCTTCAGGTCGTCGTCTTCGAGGGCCATCTTGGCGAGCTTGGCCGTCCCCGCGCCGATGCCGGCTCCGATGGCGGCCGATGCCAGGATCGACGGCGGGAAGAGCAGCCCAACCGCTCCGCCGATCAACGCACCCACGCCGAGGCCCTTCTTCACCGACGGCAACGACTCCTGCTTGACCGACGTGTGTCCGTCGGCATCCTTCACGAGGGTTGCGGCGTCGATGATGTCGATCGTCTTGTCCTTGTCCATCTGCTTGAGTTGCTCGACGGCACTCGCCGCTCCGCCCTCGGAGTCGTAGACGGCGAAGAGCACTTCGTAGTTCTGCATCGTGTCATCGGTCATGGCGCTTCCTCACTCGCTCGCGGACACCACTGTGGGCGATCCTATGCCTGTCTCAGATCCCGTGCGCCGGTCATCCGTAGTGGGCGCGATAGCGGCGTCCGCTCCACCCGCCGCTCGTCCAGCTGAAGAAGTCTGCCGCAATCCCCAGACCGAGGATGACCCAGTCGAATCCGGTGATCCCATTCGGATAGACCAGCACGTACGTGATGGTGGTCCACGGCACGAAGAGCCAGCCGACGAAGGCGACAAAGAAGTTGTCGAACGCAGCCGCCCACCGGACCTGGTCGATGATCCACCACACCAGGATGGCGAAGCGGGGCCCGACGAACACCAGCGAGGCAAAGATGCAACACATGTGTGAGGCCTCCCATGTCCTCGCTGCGTGCATTCGAATCTAGCGGACCCATCAGACCGATCCCCGACGCCGGATCGCCGTGCAGGTGACTAGTCACCCGTTTCAAACCCGAATGGATCTCGTCCCCTGGACCGAGTCGGCCGATGTATGAGGTGTCGGACGGAAAAACTGGATACCGCATGAACACCTTGCACGAATCGCGCTCACGGCGCTACGCCTGGATCCTGATCGCCCTGGCGATCCTGCTCCTCCTGCTGCTCGCCGTGCGCGCAGCAGGCTCCTCAATCGAAGCAGCCCCCGAAGCCTCGACCACCACGTCGACGACCGACGGCCCGGGCACAACGACAACCGTGCCTGGAGCTGCGATCGACAATCCAACCAGCACCTCCACGCCGCCGCCGGTCGAGAGCGAGGAGCGGGCACCCGTCGCTGCGGCCCCGATGAGCACGACCACGACGACCATCACCTCAGCCGTGAAGCCCGTGTCGGGCACCATCTCGACGACGACCGTCCCCGAGACCACCACCACCGTCCCCGAGACCACCACCACCGTTCCCGAGACCACGACGACGACCGTTCCCGAGACGACTCAGGAGCCGATCCCGACTGCAACCATCACGGTCTCACTCGTGACCGCCGATAGCGCACCCCTCGCTGGAGGCAGCGTCACGGTCTCGAGCGGAGAGCAGGCTGTCCCGATCGGTGCCACCGATGACACCGGCACCGTGACCACCGACGTGGTGGCGGGCCGTTACCTGGTCACCATCGAATACGACGGGAGTACCGCCTCCGAATCGATCGAGGTCGTCGATCAGGCGGTCCGGGTCGAGTTCGTCACCGGCCGTCTGCAGGTCACGTTCTCTGGCCAGGCCTCGGTTGGGCGGCAGCCGTACACGGAACCACGGGATCTCCTCCCCGGCACCTACGAGTTGAGCTTCTTCGACGATGAACGTCCGGTCCGGACCGCTGACGTCATCGTGGAGGCCGGCAGCGAGCAGCATGTGACCGGTATCTATGCGACCCTGAGCGACTCCCGCGGTGCAGGGGTTGCCCATGGAACGCTCTCCGTACTGGAAGACGGCGGGTGGAGCGTGATCGGCACGACCGACGATGAGGGCATCCTGCTGCGCCTGGTCGAAGGACCCACCACCGAGAACCTCTCACTGCAGATGCAGGCCCCCGGCGGTGGCGCAGCCACGCTCGAGCAAGACCCTGCGGCGAACTCCTTCTTCGACTTCGCAACCCAAGCCGGAGTCGCTTCGCTCGTCGACAGCGAAGGATCGCCGCTCGCTGGCGGACGCCTCTCGATCCTCAGCAACGAGCGGTGGCATGACGTCGGCGCAACCGGCGCTTCCGGCACGGTGTCCTTCGAGGCGTTCCCCGGCAGCTACTCCATCGCCATGGCATACAACGGAACACGCGAGCAGCGCAACGACGTGGACCCCTTCACACGCAACCGGCCGTTCCAGACCGGTCGCTTGACGCTTCAGTTCTCCGGCACCACCGAGTGGGGTTCAGATTCCCTCCAGGTGTACGACGGACCTGAGCAGGTCTTGCCGGGCTCGTACGTCGTGAGGCTCTCCGGCGAGGGTCGGCCGGCGGTGATGGATTCGATCGATGTCGAGGCTGGGTCTGACGCAACGGCAACCGGCGTATACGTCACGGTGCTCGATGCAGACGGCGATCCAGTCGAGGGGGCACAAGCAAGGCTCCGCATGAGTGGCAGCCCCAGCCTCGGCACGACAGACGAGCGCGGAGTGACCGCATCCCTCGTCGAAGGCCTCCTCTCCGGCCGCAAGCGGGTCGAGGCCACGGTCAACGGCACGACGGCACGACTCCGCCAAGACATCGCTACGAACTCCTTCTACGACTTCAGGACCATGACCGGCACCGTCGAGGTGCTCTCCTACACCGGAGACGCCGTCGAGGGTGTCGAGGTCCTGCAGAAGACCAAGGCTTGGTCACCGATCGGAACCACCGACGAATCCGGCACGGTCCGGTTCGAGGTGTTCCCCGGCACCAAGCGAACCTATCGGGTCACCCACGCCGAATCGACGGCATCCAGAGCCCACCGCTTCTCCCTCGAGCGCAACACGCTCACCTTCCAGTCCATGCTGGCATCGGTGGCGGTCGTCGACGGCGCGGGTGACCCGATCGAAGGACTCGAGGTCCTCGCCAAGCACAAGAAGTGGGTGCCGGCGGGGACCACCGATGCAACCGGATCAGTGACCTTCGAGATCTTCCCAGGCACCAAGCGGTCACACCGTGTGTCGATCAACGGCACCACCGCGACCAGGAATCACAAGTTCACGGAGAGCAAGCCGACCGTGACCTTCCAGACGACCACGGCAACCGTTTCCGTCAAGGACTCCGAAGGGAGCCCCCTTGTCGGCGTGGCCGTGGACCAGAAGGCCGGGAAGTGGCGGACCGTCGGCACCACCGACGAATCCGGCACCGTGGTGTTCGAGGCCTTCCCGACGAATCGCCGGTACCGCGTGACCGTCGGTGGTACGACCGCAGCGAAGTCGCACAAGTTCACGGCGGAGAAGGACACGCTGGCGTTCCAGACCATCGCAGCCACGATCCATCTCCGGACCCGGGACGGTCAGCCCCTCCCCGGAGTCGAGGTGCAGCAGAAGTCCAACGGCTGGGTGACCATCGGCACCTCCGATCGGGCCGGGAACGTCACGATCGAGCTCTTCGCCAAGAAGGGCCGTGCGTACCGGGCAACCGTCGAAGAGGTCACCAAGCAGAAGTCGAAGAAGTTCACCGAGTCGAACTCGACACTCGAGCTGGTGTTCCCGAACTCGGTCGGCCAAGAGCCGGAGGAATTCGACGCAGCTGAGGAGCTCCAGGAGATCCCGTAGAGGAGGAACCGGTCTCAGGTACGGTTGGGGCCATCGTGACCGATCAAGCTCTCGCCGACCACCGGGCTCTGAAGGACGGGTTCTTCGCCAACGACCCACACTCGCCCCTTCGGCTCGAGGACCGCAGCTCCTTCCGAGGCCTGTCGTACTTCGAGGAGGACCCGGCTCTCGCCTTCACGGTGACTCCGAACCTGGTAGAGCCGGAAGAGGTGGCGATCGCCACGACAACCGGCGACGAACGCACCTATGTCAAGGTGGCCACCGTCGGGATCTCCCTCGAGGGCTCCGACGTCGACCTGGCGCTCTACTCGACGGGGCACCCAGGCTTCTTCCTCCCGTTCCGAGACGCCACATCGGGGACCGAGACGTACGGAGCGGGCCGCTACCTCGACCTCGATCCGAACCCGGACGGCACGCTCACGATCGACTTCAACTACGCCTATGCGCCGTTCTGCGCATACAACGAGGCCTACTCGTGCGCATTGCCACCGGTCGAGAACTGGGTCGATGTGCCGATTCGCGCAGGGGAACGCCAGCCATCAGACGACGCCGATTGATCGATCCTCTGCTTCCGAGCACCCAGGTCCTGGGCGGGAGCTAGCGTCCCGCCCATGTTCGAGTTCACAAGGGCTCCGGTACCCGTGCGACCTGATCTCCGGTACTCCTACGTCAGTCTGTGGGAACACCTCGCACGACCGGGGCCGACCCTCTCGGGTTTCCAGCGGATATCGCTGCTCGACGCCTCCCGAAGTACCGGCGCCGAAGCTGCCACAGCCGAGAGCGGCCTCGAGCCTGCCCTCGGCCTCCTCGCGGACTCGCTGTACCACGACCCGATCGCCGTCGACGGGACGATGGTTCGGACCGCTGCCGATGCCGCCGGCGATCCACAGACGGTGGAGGTTGCGGCGCTGGTGTCGATGCTGTCGTCGGTGGACGGCACGCATCGAGCCCTCGGCGCCGAACTCGAGCCGCTCCCCGAGCCACACGGAGGCCAGCCGACCGGCGAGATCGCCGAGGGCCTGAAGCGGCGGCGGACCCACCTTCCCGTGCCGCCCGGACCGATTCCCGTCATGTTCGATCTCCTCCCCTACGAAGGGGCGGTCTTCCAGTCGTTGTTCGGGCCTCAGTACATGACGGGTTGGGAGATGGCACTCGACACGTTCCAGCGCTCACCCGGCCTGAACAGGGCTCAGATGGAGCTGGTGTCGTCTCGAACGTCGATTCACAACGAGTGCTTCTACTGAACGCTGAGTCACGTATCGATGCTCCGTGCGAGCTCGTCCGCATTTGGATACGACGTCAACGTCGATGCCCTGGTCGATCCGTCGATCCCCACCGGAGTCCCCGGCGGCACCCTGCTGCTGCGCCTCGTGGACGCCGTACTGACCGAGTCCGAAGCGCTCGACGGCATCCACGGGGAGATCATCGGAGAGCTGGGGCCGGAGGCGCTGGTCGATGCCGCTTCCGTGTTCGGCAACTTCGAGATGATGAACCGCGTCGCCGAAGTCAGCGGCATCCCGATTCCTCAGCAAGGCATCGACCGGAACCGGGATCTGATCGAGCGACTCGACATGGAGCGCTTCATCAAGCACTGAACACCGTTCTTGCGTCCCTCCGTCCCAGATCTGGGACGGAGGG
>JASJCF010000136.1 GCA_030066265.1 Acidimicrobiia bacterium
TAGGGGAGGAGCAGCGACACCATGAGCAGGAAGGCTGCCCCGGTGAAGAACCATGTCGGCAACCGATACCGCTCGGCGTGCTCTTGCTTCTCCTCACGGGAGACCCGTGGCCCCAGAATCCGTTCGGTGACTGACATCGTCGTTGCCTCTCCTAGCCGGAGGGCTCGATCAGGAAGTAGCCAGCCATCTCGAGGTGGAGTGCCGAGCAGAACTCGGTGCAATAGAAGGGGAAGACCCCGTCCATGGTCGCATCGAACTCCATGGTGGCCGTTTCGCCCGGCTCGAGGCTCAGGTTGATGTTGTATCCGGGCACGGCAAGACCGTGGGTCGCATCCTTGGATGTGTCCACGTTCGTGATGTGCCAGATGACGCGATCGCCCTGCTGGATCTCCACTCGGTCGGGCGTGAAGTGGCTCCGCACTGCGGTCATCCAGATCTCGACCGTGTCGCCATTCCGCTCGACACGCTCGGTGCCGATCTGGGGTGCGTTGGGATCGACAGCCATGACGCCGGGATCCCACCCGATCTCGGGGTACACCTCGAAGGGCTGGAGCTTGTCGGCCTTGATGATCTGCGCATAGTGCGGCTCACCCATGCCGAGCGGCATGTCATAGAGCACCTGCATTCCGCCCGTCTCGGGGTTCGAGTCGACGGGCTGCGAGATGTCCACGAGCTGCAGGTTCTGCGGGAGGAGCGGTCCCGGTGGGAAGAAGCGGTCGATCGACCACTTGTTCAGCGCAACGAGATAGCCGCCGTCTGGTGCGACCGTGTCACCCTCTGCCGCCACGAGGTGGCCGATGTTGTATTGCACCGGCAACGTTCCCTCGAGCTTCCAACCATCGTCTCCGAAGTAGTTCTCGCCGCCCAGGCTCCACTTGGCCACCGTGCTGTCCAGGAAGATCGACGTATAGGCATAGCCGTCAGCGTCGAACTCGGTGTGGAGCGGCCCGAGACCGACTTCGACTTGTGCTTCCATCACCGAGTCGAAGTTGAGCACCGGAACTCCGTACGGATCCGGCTCCCAGTCCTGGTTCGCGATGGCCGTCTGCATCTTGTCGAAGGAGTAGATGGTGACGTGCGGGTCGAGCTTGCCCGACACCACCACGTATTCACCGCCGGGTGTGACGTCCGCGCCGTGGGGGCTCTTGGGCTCCGGCACGAAGTACAGCAACCCTTCGTCGATGCTGGTCTGGAGGCTGATCATCGGGAAGCCGTTCACGTCGAACGTGTTGCCGGCAGCCGCGATCTCAGCAGCCTTGTCCAGATTGATCACGTGCAGGTAGTCCCGGTCACGAGCGGAGGCACCTGCCTCGAACTGCTCGCCGGTGCCGTCCGGCCCCGCACCCGTTGCCCGCTCGGTGTTGAAGGATCCGCAGAAGATCCAGCCGTCAGATACGAGCTTGCCGGCGTCGCAGAGATCCTGCCAGTAGGGCGGGAGCTCCATGGCGAAGGACTGATCCTCGAGGATGCGACCGCTCGTGCGATCGAACCTCCACATGGTGACCATGCCCTTGTAGTCCTCGTTGTACGACTCGACCGGCGCGTACTCCCAGCCGTTCGGTGTTGCGTATTGGCCTCCCTCGATCACCCATTCCGTGTCGGGGGTCACCTTCGTGCCGCCGTGGTCGTTGATGGCAACGGGGTTCTTGACGATCTGCTTCACCTCGAAGTCCCGCAGATCCACAACCGCCACGCGTGCGTTGGCCTTGTCGTTGATGAAGATGTATTCCCCGTCGTAGTCGCCGCCGGTCTCCGAGAGGGCCGGATGATGGGTGTCTGCCCAGTTGACCCGGTTGCCGTCGACATTGCCGGCGTCGAGGATCTCTTCGGTTCCGAGATTCCCGAATCCCCAGCCTTGCCAGGGTTCCGGTGTGAACACGGCGATCGACTTCAGGATCCTCATCGATGGGACGCCGATGGCGAACATCTGTCCGGACTGCCCGCCCGAGGCGAACATCACGTACGGATCCCACTCTCCTGACGGCAGGTACGTCAGCGCCGCCGCCTCCATTTGCGCATCGGTCAACGGAGCGAGGCCGGCAGCCTCACGGCGACTGTTCATGTCACCGAGTGCAGCCGAACTGTCGCCATCGCCCCCCGAACATGCTTGGAGCACGAGGGTGAAGGCGATCACGATCCCCACCACAGCCAGAACCGACCGTCTCCGCCACCAGGGCGTTCCCGATCCTCTGGGCATTGTTTACTCTCCCTTTGTAGGACTGGAGAGACCTGCCACGGCAATGGGAGTCTCTTCCAGTTCGGCCAAGAGGGCATCCCGGGCCCGGACCCAGGGTTCGTGCAACGTGCACAATTCCGGGGCCGGGTTCCGGGAGTCCCCATGCATGCACCTCTCCCGGTCGACGCGGCCTTCGACCGCTTCGACCAAGTCGAGGATGCAGAGTTCTTCGAGGTTTGCGCTCAACCGATAACCCCCGCTCGGGCCCGTCGTCGACACCACCCAACCCGCCCGCGACAGAGGCGCTACGACCTTGGTCAGATAGTCGGGAGTGATCTGGAGGCGGTCAGCGAGGTCGCTCCCAGTCACGTAGTCGGGCCCTGATCCTTCGAGCAGGAGGAGCGCCTGGTACGCAAGCTCCGTTCGCTGATCGAGGTGAAGCTGCACGATCCAAAAACCTCAGTGTCAGAGTTCCTGACTTTCCGACTCCGTAATAATAGCAATGCTTGTGAAGCTTGTCACTATCTGATCGGCCAGTTACCGAAAGCGCCCGTGACAGTGACGCTCAGAGCGCGGTTGCTCCCCTTCGGTGGGTACTCCAGTCAGGGCCGGACGAGAGCCCTAGTGCTGCACCACGATCATGTCGCTCAGCTGCGTCGTCCGGAGCTCGTCGAGCAGGGCGCTGCGCGCCTTCGTCCAGGGTGCATGGAGAGCGCACGTGTTCTCGGTCTCGTGCACCGGGCCGAGGTGGAGGCACCGCGTGTCGTCCACGGGACCTTCGACCGCTTCGATGAGGTCGAGGAGGGAGATCGCCTCGAGGTCGGAGTTGATCGTGTACCCACCGTGGGGCCCCGACACCGAGGTGACCCAGCCGCGCTTGGTGAGCGGGGCCATCACATGGGGGAGGTACTGGGTCGAGATGTCCAGCTGTTGGGCGAGCTCCGCCCCATTCACGCGCTCGCCATCCGCCTCGGCGATGGTCGACAAGGCCTGGAAGGCGAGGTCGGTCTTCTTCGTGAGCTCGAGGCGCATCAGGTTCCCCTACAGATGAAATCCTGAGTTGTTGACTATGCAATAGTAACAAATCGCGCTGCCTGTGTCACGATTGCCCGTGGTCGGGTCAGCTCAGCCTTCGGGCTCCGGTGACGGCCGCAAAGCCCGCGAGCGCGAGATACGTGAGGCCGGCCGCACGCTTGGTGGCCCTCGCAGCTCCCGGCCTGCGGCGGAACAGGTCTCCGATCGAGCCACCGATCAGCGCATACACGGAGTCGGAGATCAGGCCGATGACGACCAGGGTCATCCCGAGGACCAGGGACTGCAGGGCCGCGTTCGGGTCATTGGGGTCGATGAACTGCGGGAGGAAGGCCAGGAAGAAGACCGCCACCTTCGGATTGAGGACGTTGACGACGACGCCCTGGCCGAAGACTCGTCGCAAGCCAGTCGGCGTGGTGGAAGCGGCGATGAACTCCACATCGCTCTGGGTGAGTGCTCGAATCCCGAGCCATGCCAGGTACGCGATCCCGGCCCACCGCACGGCATTGAACAGGGTCGCCGACCCGGCGAGCACGAACGAGAGGCCGGCGACCGCCGCCAGCACGTGGATCGCCGAGCCGAGGTTCACGCCAGCCGCCGAGGCCAATCCCGCTGCGCGTCCCTGGCTCACGCTCCTCGTGAGGATGTAGATGACAGCCGGCCCGGGCACGATCACCAACGCGAGCGATGCCAGAGCGACGATGGTGAGGGTCTCGAGCGTGGGCATGGCGCAAGGGTAGGCCGCCCGCAGCGACGGGACGTGGGGATAGCCCTTGCCCGCCCCCTACCTTCCCGCCAGAAAGTGGGTTCACAAATCGAGCCTGCTGTGTGATATTGAGGGTCGCAACCGGGCTGGTGGGTCCGGGAGTCCCGAGCATCTCACCCGGCATTCGACGTGTGCGCTCGGAGGGATAGACGACCTGGAGGAAGCTGGATGACGACAGGGTCCAAGCCGCGCAAGGCCATCGTCAACAAGGCGGCTCGCGAACGCGAAGAAGCCAAGGAACGAATGGACCGGGACACCCTCAGTCGATCACCCAAAGAACGCGACCGATCCAAACTCACCGATGACCGCGGCCGGCTCACCACCGACCTCGTCAGCCAGTACCTCACCTCCATCGGCGAATACGAGCTGCTCACCGCCGAGAACGAAGTCGACTACGCCCAGAAGATCGAAGCCGGCCAAGCCGCAGAGGAGCGGCTCGCCGCAGGAGACTTCAAGACCAAGGCCGAGGAGATCCAGCTCAAGCGCCAGATCCGCAGGGGCGGAGAGGCGAAGAACGCCTTCCTCACGGCCAACCTCCGGCTGGTCGTGGCCAATGCCCGTCGGTATGCGAACACGTCCGGGATCGACTTCCTCGATTTGATCCAGGAGGGCAACCTCGGGCTCATCCGTGCGGTCGAGAAGTTCGACTGGCGCAAGGGATTCAAGTTCTCCACGTACGCAACGTGGTGGATCAGGCAGGCCATCACTCGTGCGATCGCTGACAAGTCGCGCACGGTCCGCATCCCGGTCCATCTCCACGACACGCTCGCTGCCGTGCGTGCCGCACAGGCATCGCTCAAGGCAGAGCTCGGTCGCGACCCGAAGCCCGACGAGATCGCCGAGGAGGCGGGCGTCGAGGTGTCGAAGGTCGAGCTCGCCCTCGCCGTTGCCGATACGGTGTCGCTCGAGCAGCCCATCGGCGAGGACGGCGCCCAACTGGGCGACTTCATCGAGGATGAGGATGCCGTAGACCCGGTGCGCGTCACCGAGGAACTCGACATCGCAAACTCCCTCCGCAAGTCGATCGATCGCCTCCCGACTCGGGAAGGCAGGATCCTCGCCCTTCGGTACGGGTTCTACGACGGCATCCCGCGGACGCTCGAGGAGATCGGCGAGGAGTTCAACCTCACGCGGGAGCGGATTCGGCAGCTCGAGAAGCTGGCGCTGTGCCGGTTGCGCCATCCGAGCTTCGGGATCCGCGAGCAAGACCTCATCTAGGCCTCGCGCCGCCCGCTGATCGGCAGCTGCCGAGCAGCCTCGAGTGGAGTAGCGTTCGCTCTGGAGGTGTGGGATGCAGCTGCGGGCATTGGTGGGAGACTCGGCCGAGATCGTCGGACCCGACACGTCGCTCGCAGATGTCGCAGGTCAGATGCTCAAGCAGGGGGTGGCCGCCGTCGCCGTCGTCGACCGCAGCGGCCTCATCGGCATCTGCACGGATCGGGACCTTGCGAGGTCCGTTGCCGACGGAGCTGACAGCACGAGCCCCGTGTCGACCGTCATGACGGAAGGCCCGGATGTGGTGGAGCCCGACGTCAAGGTCACCGAGGCGGCAAGGTGGATGCTCGAGACGGGCTATCGCCACCTGCCGGTGGTCGAGGACGGCGAGCTGCTCGGCATCGTCGACATCCGTGACGTCATGTGGGCCCTGGTGTCAGAGGACTGAGGTCCGCACCCACACGAGACGCACGTCGGTGACCCGGATGTCGTCTGACTCGAGGCCGACTTCGATCGTGTCCACGTCCGCAACCGCTTCGGCCCACTCGTCTTCGATGGCGGTGAGTTCGTCCTCGAGGTCGGCAGCCAGGTCCTCATGGGCAGCTCGTGCGCGCTCGACCTTGTCTTCGGCTCGTCGCAGCCGGTTCGATGCTGATCGGCTCGAGCTGCGCTTTGGCTTCCGACCCATCAGCAGGTCCAGGCCCATGCCGAGCATGGCCTCGTTCCGGTCCGCATCGAGTTCGGCTGCTGCGCTGTCGGCGCTGCGCACGGCGTCGTCGAAGGCCCGCTTGGCCTTGCGGAACCTGGTCTCGTAGCGGTCTCGGAGCTTCGCCATCTCCTCGTCGGCTCGATCTTCGGCGGTGCGTTCCAGCCGGGCGTGGAACTCCTCACTGGACTCGTCCGGTCGCTGGGTGACCTTCAGCGTCGCGTTTCGCTCGAGCACGAGGGTCTCGTTTCGGTC
>JASJCF010000137.1 GCA_030066265.1 Acidimicrobiia bacterium
CGCCTTCCGAGGTGCCGAACAGGTGGGCTCGGTCCACACCGGCGGCATCCATGACGGCGCGCAGGTCGTCGACCCGTTCGTCGATCGTGTTGACGCGGCTCCGACGGTCGGAGCAGCCCGTGCCGCGCTTGTCGAAGACGATGTATCGGCTGAAGGACCCGAACCGCTCGAGCATGGTGCGGATGTCGGGCCACTCCCAGGACATCTCGATGTTCTGCGCCATCGGGGGGATGGCTACGACCGTTGCTGGGCCGTCCCCGAAGTCCTGATACGCGATCCGTGCGCCGTGGGATTCGGCGAATCGAATGGGTGGCACTTCGGTCATGGTCGGCGCACCCTACCGACCGATTGTGTACGAGATCTCCCTCCGAGCCCACGCTGCCACTGGATCGGGGCTGTGGATCGACCGACTCCGCCGAGATCTGTCACACCCTCATCGCATGCTGTCGCACACAAGGGTCAGAAGGAGACAGCCATGTATCAACTCGAGATCGCCGGTCTCACCCAGACCACCTGGGAAGTCGACGGAGCCGAACTGCACGTCATTGGATTCAGCGAGGAGCCGACATCGGCGAACGAGGCCGTTCGCCTGCTCGAGGTAGCTCTCGGCTGTACGGAGCTCGAGGCCCGCCACGCACACCGCATCATCCAGGAAGACGGCGAGTTCGTCACCTCCGTGCACGACGACATCGCCCGCCTCTAGGCGCCGCGCACTGGCAATCTGCAATCGCTTCGCCCCCGCCTTCTCCCACGCGGGGGAGAGAGGTATCCGCTGAGCGGTCAGAGGCGGCTCCATGCACCCTGTTTCTTCCCCCTGTGGTGTGTCACGGAGATGCCCCGAAGGCGCAGAAGGGGCAGCGCGGCCGGCTTCCTCCCGTTTGGTCTCCCCCTGTGGGGGAGATGCCCCGAAGGGGCAGAGGGGGCAGCGCGGCCGGCTTCCTCCCATTTGCTCTCCCCTGTGGGGGAGATGCCCCGAAGGGGCAGAGGGGGCAGCGCGGTTCGCTCGAAGGCGACCTCTTCGAGTCCTCCTTGTAGGGGGGACGGGCGAGCGAAGTGAGCCAGGGGGGCCACCCGCAGAGGGCCTCCCGGACCTGCCTGCGCCGTGGCGCGCTCACTCCTGCGCCCCTCTCTGGCTGCCGCCATCTCTCCCGAAGGGAGAGAACAGCCGTGAGATGGCTGCTGCGATTCCTCAGCCCAGGGCGAGAAGCTTCAATGCCAGGAGACGCGGAAGAGGCGGCCCCGCCGGGCCGCCTCTCTCGCCTTGCGAACTTCCCCTCGCCGGATCAGCGCTCTTCGCGCATCCGGCCGATGTAGGCAGCCGATCCGAGGGCGGCAGCTCCACCGAGCAGCAGCCCGAGACCGATGACGGCGAAGTTGCGGAGATCTTCGGCCGGTCCGGTGTCGGGCAGCGTCTCACCCGTTGCCTGGGTCGTCGTCGGCGCAACCGTCGTTGTCGGCGCCTGGGTGATCGTGGTGTTCAGCACCGGCGGGAGAACGGTTGCTTCGTCGGTGTCCGTGACCGGCGTGCCGTTCGGCCCTTCCCCGATGACTGTTGCCACGTTCGTAAACAGGGTGGACGTGTCGAGGTTCCCGATCGTGCAGTCGTATGCGTAGCTCTCACCGACCTTCAAGTCGGGGATGTCATCGTTCGGGCAGTTGGAGCTCGGATCAACGGCCAAGGCGACGTCGTCCGTCACCTCGATGTTGAACAGGTCGAGCGGACCGGGGTTCGTGACCTCGATCGTGAATCCGCCGATGCCATCGAAGCCGAACCGCTCGGGGTTCGCCGTCTTCTCGATCACGATTGCCGGCGCAGGCGGCTCGGTCGGGGTGGTCGTCGTCGGGATCTGGCAGTTGGTGTCGATGACGATCACGAGACCGCCGCTGAACACCTCGTCCTCACCCATCTCGAGTGCGACGGACACCGTCGGACCGAGGGTGATCGTGCCGGCAGCCACGGTCGTCACACCGGGCGCCCGCTCCACATCGACGAGCGTCACCGACGTCCCGGCCGACGAGATGATCAAGTCGTTGTTCGGGTGGACGGAGTCCTGGTTGGTTGCCTCGGCGACGCCCTGGCACTCCGCGCCGACCAACTCCTCGGGTGTTTCGACCGTTGTGAGCGGGGTGATCGAGCCTTCGGGAGCCCGCACGACGGTGTCGATCGGGATCTCGAACTCGGCGGCGATAGCGGCCGACGCCCCGATCACGAACAGTGCCGCAGTCATTGCGACGATGCTTGTGATGCGCCTCATGGGATGTCTTCCTTCCTGTTCGGCCGCACCTGCGACCACTCCCGCGACCCCCCTCGAGGTCTCCGCCCCTCAGTGAATCGCGCATCGTACGTGCAGAAAGCCCTTCTGCACATGGACAACGTAGCCGATTCCTGCGCCGTCGTGTCGCCGAATTCCGTTCGCGCGGATTTCGCGCTCCGGGCCGACGAGCCTCGTGATGTGCGTTCTGGTCAGATATTCCAGGCTCTCCGGCCTGATGACTAGCCCATGTGTCCCTCGCAGAATGGCGAAGACCGACGGCACCGACGTTCGGTATCGTGACGCGAGGAAGGGGCCGGGTCTGCATCGCGCTCACCTGGTCCTCGGGGCGGCCGGCGGGCCCAGCCCGCTGAGCGTTCTGGCTGACGGGCCGGGGGAGGATGACAGTGAAGGTATTGCTGACTGGCGGGGAGGGCTACATCGGCACGGTCCTCGGCCCGCTGTTGTTGGAGGGCGGCCACGAGGTCCACGTCTACGACACCGGCTTCCACCGCGTTGGCTGGCTGTACGACGGGGTGACCGCAGCGCCGCAATGGAGCCGCCTCGACACCCGGCTCACCGAACCCCGCCAGCTCGGGGGCTATGACGCAGTCATCCATCTTGCCGACCTCTCCAACGATCCCGTCGGCGAGCTCAACCCCGAGTTGACGTACGAGATCAACCACGAGGCCACGGTCAGGTTGGCGGGGCTTGCCAAAGCGGCGGGAGTGGAGCGGTTCGTCTATGCGTCGTCGTGCAGTGTGTACGGAGCCAGTGCGGGTGAGAGCGAAGAGCTCAGCTCAGAGGAGTCGCCAACTGCGCCCATCACGGCCTATGCGAAGTGCAAGGTCCGGGTCGAGAACGACCTCCGGCCGATGGCGGACTCATCGTTCACACCGGTGTTCCTTCGCAACGCCACGGCGTTCGGCGCAAGCCCACGCATGCGGTTCGACCTGGTCGTGAACGAGCTGACCGCCATGGCCTACCTCGACCGCAAGCTGGTCCTCGAGAGCGACGGGACCCCGTGGCGGCCGTTCGTGCACATCCGCGACATCTCCAAGGCGGCGATGTGCGCTATGACGGCACCGGCGGAGGCCGTGCGCGCCGAGGCATTCAACGTCGGGGACTCCCGAGCCAACTACCAGGTCCGGGACATATGCCGGATCATCGGAGAGGAGATCCCCGGTTGTGAGGTGATCATCGGGGAACAGGGCGGCGACACCCGCAACTACCGAGTGGACTTCACGAAGATCAACACGCAGCTTCCCGGCTTCTCGTGCGACTGGGACGTGCGAAAGGGAGTGGCCGAACTGCGCGAGATCTTCGATCGGATCGAGTTCGACAGCTCGATCCTCAACTCCCGCAGGCACCGCCGCCTCAAGCAGATCCAGTACCTCGTCGACACCGGCCAGATCGACGAGCAGTTCTTCTGGAAGGTCTGACGTGGAGTTCCGTGCCACCGAGGTCGAGGGTTGCTTCATCGTCGAGTTGGAGCCGTTCACGGACGAGCGCGGCTACTTCGCTCGGGCGTGGTGCGCCGATGAGCTGGCCGACGCCGGCGTCGAAGATCACATCGCCCAGGTGAACATGTCCCTGTCGCGACAAGCCGGCATGATCCGCGGCCTGCACTGGCGGCCCGACCCTCATCCGGAGGCCAAGTTTGTGCGGTGCATCGCCGGGCGGATCTTCGACGTGTGCGTCGATGTGCGGCCCGGATCGCCGACCTACCTGCGGTGGGTGGGTGTCGAGCTGACCCCGCAGAACCGATGGGCGCTCGCCGTGCCGGCCGGATGTGCCCATGCCTACCAGGCGCTCGAGGACGACAGCGAGATCATCTACACGGCCTCGGCTCCCTTCGAGCCCGGTGTGGAGATCGGGGCTCGCTGGAACGATCCAGCCTTTGGCATCACGTGGCCGATCTCCGAAGGGGTGATCGTGTCTGAGAAGGACGAAAGCTGGCCCGACTACGCATCGAGGAGTACGGAATGATCATCGTCGACGAGGCACTTCGGCAACGTGAGGCAGAGGGCAATCCGATCCGGGTCGCCCTGAGCGGAGCGGGATTCGCCGCCCAGGGCCTGATCCTCCAGCTCAAGCGCCCGACGCCGGGGATCCGACTCTCCGTCGTTGCGAACCGCACCATGGAGACGATCGAGCAGGTGTTCGCCAACCTCGAGATCACCGACTACGTGGTCGTGAAGGACGCCGAGGGCCTGCAGAACGCCATCGACGCCGGCCGGCTCGCCATCACGGACGATCCGCTGCTCGCGGCATCCACGCCGGGCACGGATGTGCTCGTCGATGCCACCGGCGAGGTGGAACACGGTGCCCGGGTGGTGCTCGCGGGCATCGAGGCCCGAAAGCACATCGTGCTCGTCAACGCCGAGCTCGATGCCACGCTCGGCCCGATCCTCAAGACGAAGGCGGACGCTGCGGGCGTCGTCCTCACCGACATGGACGGTGACCAGCCGGCGGTGTTGATGAACCTCATGCGCCAAGTCGAGACTCTTGGGTTCCGGCCGGTGCTGCTCGGCAACATCAAGTCGCTGCTGGACTACTACCGCACCCCGGAGACGCAGGCCGAATTCGCCCGCAACGTGTGGCAGCGGCCCAAGATGATCACCAGCTTCGCCGACGGGTCGAAGATCGCCTTCGAGATGGCCACGCTCGCCAACGGAACAGGCTTCGGGGTCATCGAGCGAGGGATGCAGGGACCACGCTGTGAACGGGTGGAGCAGGCGCCGGACATGTTCGATCAGGACGCGCTGATCAACGGCCCCGGGTATGTCGACTACATCCTCGGCGCCGAGCCGAGCTTCGGCGTCTTCGTGCTCGGGTACAACGACGAGAAGTGGATGCAGCGATACATGAAGGTCTACAAGATGGGCGAAGGCCCGCTCTACACCTTCTACGTTCCGTCCCACCTCGGTCCGCTCGAGACGCCGGTCACCATCGGTCGAGCCGCCCTGTTCGGCGATGCTGCGATGACGCCTCTGGACGGACCCGTCACCGATGTGGTTGCCTACGCGAAGAAGGATCTCCAACCCGGCGAGGTGCTCGACGGGATCGGCGGGTTCGCCGTGTACGGCATCATGGAGAACAGCCCTCAGGCGAGGGCAGAGGATCTCGTGCCCGAAGGGCTCACCGATCAATGCACGGTGGTCCGACCGGTCGCCAAGGATCAGCCGCTGACGATGGACGACATCGAGGTTCCGGCAGGATCTGTTGGCTGGGAGTTGTGGCGCGAACAGTGTGAACGATGGGGGGAATCATCATGAAGGTCGTGCTCTTCTGCGGAGGCCAGGGCATGCGTCTCCGCGACTACTCGGAGAAGGTGCCCAAGCCGATGGTCCCGGTTGGGCCGCGGCCGATTCTGTGGCACGTCATGAAGTACTACGCCCAGTACGGGCACACCGACTTCATCCTCTGCCTCGGACATCACGCCGAGCCGATCAAGCGGTTCTTCCTCAACTACGAGGAGGCCATCTCGAACGACTTCGTGCTCCGTGAGGGCGGGCGTGAGATCGAGATGCTCGCATCGGACATCCACGACTGGACCATCACGTTCGTCGACACCGGGCTCAACGCCGATGTCGGTGAACGCCTGTTGGCCGTGCGTGACTATCTCGAGGGAGACGAGGTCTTTCTCGCGAACTACGCAGACGGCGTGACGGATCTCGATCTCGCTGCGTACATCGCCGAATTCGAGGCGACGGGCAAGACGGCATCCCTCCTCGGTGTCCGGCCACCCCAGTCGTACCACGTGGTCAACGTGGACGAGGCCGGCGAACCGCTCGGCGTCGGTCCGATCGGAGGCACGGACCTGTGGCTCAACGGCGGGTACTTCGTGTTCCGGAACGAGATCTTCGACTTCCTCGAGCAGGACGACGACCTCGTGGACGGCACGTTCAACCTCCTCATCGGGAAGGGTGAGCTCCACATCCACCGATTCGACGGGTGGTGGTCACCGATGGACACGTTCAA
>JASJCF010000022.1 GCA_030066265.1 Acidimicrobiia bacterium
GGGAGAGCGAGAGATGGCGGTAGCCAGAGGGGGCCGGCCCGCGACGTCTGGGTTTGAGCGATGGCTGGGGGGTGGGCTTGCCCCCTCTGCCTATCGGGCCGTCGGCCCTCAGGCATCTCCCCCACCAGAGGTGGGGGAGAGTTGGTCGTGCGTTGCCTCGATGCTCGGATCGGGGGCTCAGAGGCATCGTGCGACCACCAGAAGTGGTCATCCGGGTGGCGAGTGCGTTCCGTAGTGGCTTCGTCACGGGATTTACTACTAAGGAAGGTCTCCCATGAAGAAGACACTCACGACCCTGTTGGCCGCGATGATGCTCGTCGGGTTGATGGCGCTCCCCGCTGTTGCCGATGACGACGAGTCGAGCGGTGTGAACCTCGTTTCGGTGGTCGTTGAAGAAGCGGAGAAGAAGAACGGGCGTTTCAACATCATCAGCTCGATCATCGTCGACTTCACCGCAGAAGGAAAGCCGTTCAACGGCCTGGTCGACACGCTGGCGACCGCCGACCTCACTGTCTTCCTGCCGACGGACTTCTCCGTCCGCCGGGTTGCAGCGTCGCTGACGGATCAGCGGGTCTGGCGGGTCTCTGAGGCCGAGGCCAAGGAGATCGTCCTCTCGCTCGGTGACGCCGCAGTGGCAGCCGTGATCGCCAACCACATCTACGCAGGCGACGACCGTTACCCCGGGAAGGTCGACTACCGCACGGCCCGAAGCCTCGACGAGAACCGTCGCAACGGCATCAGCGGAGACGAGGCCACCATCGGCATGTTCGGCGGTGCGTCCTACGACCTCGACCGCAGGGGCCCCTTCCTCCAGGTCGATGACGATGTCCGCAACCCGTTCGTCGTGCGCCGGAACATCGACGCAGGCAACGCATTCATCCACGGCATCAACGGCATCCTCGGCCTCGGCTGAGCGCCCCGCGGGAGTTTCGCCGCCGCTCCCAGCGGCAATCTCCCACCCAGCGCGATCAGGGACCGCTTCGGCGGTCCCTGATCGCGTTCACGGGCGGTTCGGTCAGAATGGGCGACATGGCCGCACCCACCCGATCGATCGACGACCTGGCGTCTGACCTCCGAGCGCTCGGAGTCGAACACGGATCGGTGCTGATGGTCCACGCGTCGCTCAAGGCCATCGGTCCGGTTGAAGACGGTGCGCGCAGTGTGCTCGCAGCCATCCGTGCGGCGATCGGAGACGACGGCACGATGCTCATGGTGCTCGGCGCACGCGACGACTGGGCGTGGGTCAACGATCGCCCCGAGGACCTCCGTCCTGGCCTGCTCGCCGATGCCGAGCCATTCGATGCGCTCACAACGCCGGCTGATCCCGACGTGGGTGTCCTGGCCGAGGTCTTCCGAACGGCCCCGGACACGTTGGTGAGCGACCACCCTGAGGGCCGGTTCGCCGCTTCCGGCCCCGCAGCCGAGGCCCTTCTGTCAGATGTGCCCTGGGACGACTACTACGGGGCGTCTTCACCACTCGAGCGACTCGTTGCATCCGAGGGGCAGGTCCTTCGGCTGGGAGCCGATCTCGACACGGCGACGATCCTGCACTACGCCGAGTTCCTGGCTCCGGTCGCCGACAAGCGGCGGGTGCGCCGCTGCCGACGCGTCGCAACACCCTCCGGCCCGGAGATCCGGTGGGTCGAGACGCTCGACGACAGCGCGGGGATCGTCGACTTCGACTCCGATGAGGACTACTTCGCCGTGATCCTGACGGCGTACCTGGAAACCGGCCGAGCGGTGCAGGGGCGGGTCGGGGGCGCACGAAGTGAGCTGATCGCAGCGGGCGACCTCGTGGAGTTCGGCGTGGTCTGGATGGCTGAGCACCTCACCTAGCGCGCACTCTCCACGATCTGCGTGATGCCCTGCGTCGCTCGAAGGAGGTTCCTAAGGTGGCGGCATGGCGAATGGGACCGGTGTGCCCCGGTTGATCGCATGCGTACCCAACTTCAGCGAGGGACGTGATCAGGCGGTGATCGAGGCCATTGCAGCGTCCATCGAGGCGGTGGACGGGGTGCAGCTCCTCGACGTCGATCCGGGGGCCGCGACGAACCGGACCGTGATGACCTTCGTCGGCCCACCGGCGCTGGTCATCGAGGCAGCTGTCGGTGCCGGGCGCAAAGCAGCCGAGCTGATCGACATGGAGGCCCACTCCGGCGAACACCCTCGCTTCGGTGCGATGGACGTGTGCCCGCTCGTACCCGTGTCGGGCGTCACGCTCGACGAAGCCGCTGACTATGCCCAGGAGCTGGGCCGGCGCCTGGGAGACGACGTCGGGCTGACCGTCTACCTCTACGAAGCAGCTGCGAGCACGCCGGATCGACGCAACCTCGCCGAGGTGCGTTCCGGGGAGTACGAGGGCCTCGCAGCGAAGATGGCCGACCCCGCATGGGCGCCCGACTTCGGCCCTGTTGAGTTCAACCCGAGGTCTGGAGGGACCGCCGTCGGTGCTCGGGGATTCCTCGTCGCCTACAACATCAACCTCAACACCACGTCCACCCGCAGGGCGAACGCGATTGCCTTCGATGTGCGAGAACGCGGGCGCATCAAGCGCATTGGCGACCCCCTGACGGGCGAAATCGAACGCGACGAGGACGGTGAGCCGGTGTGGATCCCCGGAACGTTGCCGGGGGTGAAGGCGATCGGCTGGTTCATCGAGGAGTACGGGGTCGCGCAGATCTCCATGAACCTGACCGACATCGAGGTCACGCCGGTTCACGTCGCTTTCGACGAGGTCGTGGCACGAGCCGACGCCAGGGGAGTGCGCGTCACCGGATCCGAGTTGGTGGGTCTCATCCCGCTGCAGGCCATGCTCGACGCCGGCCGACACTATCTGCGCAAGCAACGGAGATCGACCGGTGTCTCCGACACCGAGCTGATCATGATCGCCGTTCGCTCACTCGGCTTGGAAGAGCTCGGGGCCTTCGACCCGAATGAGAAGATCATCGAGTATGCGATCGCAGCCCGTTCCGACCGGTCCGTGCTGCTGGTGGATCGCACGGTTCGGTCCTTCGTCGAAGAGACGGCATCGGAGTCCGTGGCACCGGGCGGTGGCTCGGCGTCGGCGGCGGCTGGTGCGTTGGGTGCCGCACTCGGCACGATGGTCGCCAACCTGTCGGCGCACAAGCGGGGTTGGGACGACCGATGGGAGGAGTTCTCGGGCTGGGCCGAGCGCGGGAAGGCATGCCACGATGAGCTGCTGGGTCTCATCGATGCTGACACCGACGCATTCCACGAGATCATGTCGGCGCACCGACTTCCTGCAGCCACCGACGAGGAGCGAGCAGTGCGTGAGCAGGCCATCCAGGAGGCAACGCGCACAGCCATCGAGGTTCCACTCCGGGTGATGGAGGTGAGCCTTGCGGCGATGGACGTCGTCGAGGCCATGGCCGAGATCGGCAATCCTGCCTCCGTCTCCGACGCCGGCGTGGGCGCGGTGTGCGCCAGAGCCGCCGTACTGGGGGCTCACCTCAACGTGAGGATCAACGCAGGGGACCTCGCCGACGACGAGGCTCGCGAGGTGGCGCTCGCCAGGGCCGATGAACTTCGTCGGGCGGCCATCGAACGCGAGGCGGAGATCCTCGACCTCGTCTCGGAGCGCCTCTGATCTGATGCTCAGACCAGACCGTCCAACCGGGCCGCGCTGATCGGGAGGTGCCGTCGGGTCCGGGTGGCTCGAAGCTCAGTCCTCGGAGTTGCGTCGTGCCGACCCGGCGATGAAGGCTCCGGCGAGGACCATGCAGATGCCCCACAGCGCGAGTCCGCCGAGATCCGAGCCCGTCACCGGGAGGCCGCCCGAGGAGGTTGTGGTCGTGGTGTCGGGCACGGTCGTCGTAGTGCTGGTGGTGGTCGTCGTGGTCGCAGGCACCACCATCAGCCCGAAGTCGAGGTCCGAGATGTTGTCGCCATCGACGATTTCGACGGTGGTGCGGCCGTCGGCCGTGCCGTCGGGGTCGTACGTCCCCAGCATCACGTCGTCCGGCAGATCCGACAGCTCGATGGTGTACGTGCCGGGAACCAGATCGTCGAAGCGGTACGAGCCATCCGCACCGGTGGTGACCTGTCCGACGAGGATCCCACCTTCGTCGTAGAGACTCACGACGACGCCCTCGGCGAGCTCCTCGCCAGGATCGAGGATCCCATCCTCGTCGGTGTCCACCCAGACCACACCCGAGAGCGAGGCTGAGAGCGCATCCACGGATGCCGAGGCCTGGTCGTCCTCGGCGGCGACGCCGTTGCCAGGCACGGAATCGATGTCGATCTGATCCGTCGTTGCGACCTGGGCGACGTTCTCGACGGCTTCCGCCGTGGTGACCGTTGCGGTGATGTCCAGGTTGCCCGTTGTGCCGACCGGCAGATCTCCGATGGACCACGTACCGGTAGCGGCGTCGTAGGCGCCCATCGAGGCGACATGGCTGACGTAGAGCAGACCGGTGGGCAGGAGGTCGTCGACCGAGACCCCGCTGGCAGCATCGGGGCCGGCGTTGCTGACGCTCACGGTGAACACGACGTCGGATCCGATGCCCGGTGTGGCCGTATCGACGGTCTTCGTCAGAGAGAGGTCGACGGCGACCACCTGGACGGTGGCTGATGCCTGGTCGTCCTCGGAGGCGTCACCGTTGTCGGGAGTCGAATCCGCGTCTTGCTGATCCATGGCGACCACCTCGGCGACGTTGGTGTAGGTGCCCGAGGCCGTCCCCGCTGCAGTCAGCAACAGCGTCTCCGTCTGGCCGACGGCGAGGTCTCCGACCGTCCACTGGTTCGTGATGGTGTCGAAGACGCCTTGGCTCGGAACCGCCGACTGGTAGAGCAGCCCTGCGGGGAGATCGTCTCCCACGACGACGCCGGTTGCATCGTCGGGTCCTTCACTCGTGACGGTGATGGTGAACACCACGGCCGACCCGAGGTCGATGACACCGGTCGACGTGGTCTTGGTGACCGAGACATCGGCGAGGGTCGCCGTCACCGTGGCATCGGCCTGGTCGTCCTCACCCGGGGCATCGTTCCCCGGCGTCGAGTCGACGTCGGGCTGATCGGCGGTTGTGACTTGTGCGACGGCGGTATGGCTCCCGAGAGCGTCAACCGTCACCACGATCTGGAACGATGCAGCACCACCGGGGCTCAGCGATCCGACCGTCCAGACGCCGGTGGTCGGGTCGAAGGCTCCGCTCGCAGTGTCCGAGACGTACGTGACTCCCGGAGGGAGGACATCGGTGAGCGTCACCCCGGTTGCAGCTGAGGGGCCCTCGTTCGTGACCGTCACCGTGAAGGTGACCGTGTCGCCCGGAGCGACGATGGGTCGGTCGACCGTGTTCGTCACCTCGAGATCGATCAGCTGTCCCGTCACGGACACGCTGTCCTGGTCGTCCTCGGTCGGGTCGTCATTGTCCGGTGTGGAGTCGGCGTCGACTTGGTCGGCAGCGGTCACCTGCGCCACGTTGTTCACGGCGGTGGCCGTCGTGACCGTTGCCGTGATCAGCAGGGACTCGGTGTCTCCTGCATTCAGGTCACCCACCGTCCACACGCCGGTCGTTTCATCGTAGGAGCCCACGGATGGCGAGTCGGACACATACGTGAGATCGGCGGGGAGCAGATCGGTCAGCTCGATGCCGGTGGCATCCGAGGGCCCGGCATTCGACACGCTGACGGTGAACGTGACGTCGCTGCCGACGTTTGGCGTTGCGACGTCGACGCTCTTGGTGACCTCGAGGTCGATGAGCGGGGTGGGGGAGAGCGTTGCCGTGTCGTAGTCGTCCTCGGACGCATCACCGTTGGCGGGAGTCGAATCCGGATCGAACTCCGTCGCCGCCGAGACCTCGGCCACGTTGACGATGACCGTGTCGACATCCACGACGGCCCGGATGAGCAGCGTCTCGGTCTGCCCGACGGCGAGATCGCCCACGTCCCAGGACCCGGTGGCATCGTCGTATGTCCCCTGCGACGCGGTATCCGATGCATATGTCACCCCAGCCGGGAGGGTGTCGGATACCGACACGCCGGCCGCCGGTGACGGGCCGTCGTTGGTGACATCGATGGTGAACGTCACCGTGTCACCGATCTGTGGCACGACGGTGTCAGCGGTCTTTGCAAGGCGCAGGTCGGCGACCGGCTCGGGCGTGATCGATACGGCATCCTGATCGTCTTCGGTCGGAACATCGTTGTCTGGCGTGGAATCGGGATCCACCTGATCTGCGGCTGTGACGGCAGCGGAGTTGACGGCCGGGCTGTCGGTGTCGACGGTCGCCGTGATTTCGAGGCGTGCAGTGAGGCCGACAGCGAGATCACCGACGGCCCACACGCCGGTTGTGTCGTCGTACGAGCCCTGGCTCGCCGTGTAGGCGTCGAACGTGAGCCCGGCCGGCAGGACATCCTCGACGACGACGCCGGTTGCGTCGTTCGGGCCGGCGTTGTCGACGTCGATGGTGAAGGTCACCTGCCCTCCCCGCAACGGGGTGGCGTCGTCGACGGACTTCGCCAGTTCGAGATCGGCATTCGGCGTCGGCGTCACCGTTGCGGCGTCCTGGTCGTCCTCGGTGAGGTCGTTGTTGTCCGGGGTCGAGTCGGAGTCAGGCTGATCGGCTGCGATCACCTCGGCGACATTCGTCAGGATGCCCGTCGTGGTGACGGTGGCAGTTATGGCAAGGGTCTCGGTTTGCCCGACCGTCAGGGTTCCCACGTCCCAGATCCCGGTGGTGTCGTCGTAGGTCCCTTGGGATGCAGCATCCGAGACGAACGTGAACGCTCCCGGCAGGACATCGGTCACGACCACGCCGGTTGCGGTCGACACCCCGGCGTTGCCGACGGTGATGGTGAACGTCACGTCGTCGTCCACCAGCGCGGTCGGGTTGTCGACGGTCTTGGTGAGCTCGAGGTCGATCAACAGGCCCGTCACGGTGTCGGAGTCCTGATCGTCCTCCGTCGGGTCGCCGTTGGAGGGGGTCGAGTCGACATCCGGTTGATCGGCCGCCGTGACCTCGGCGGTGTTGGTGACGTCGCCTGCGGCGACGATGGTGGTCGTGATCTGCAAGGTGGCGGACCCTCCGTTGGCCAGTCCGCCGACGGTCCAGATCCCGCTCCCGCTGTCGAACGCACCCTGACTTGCGGCGTGGGTCGTGTAGGACGCACCGGCCGGGAGGACATCGGTGACGGCCACGCCCGTGGCGGGCGACGGGCCGTCATTGACGACGGTGAGCGTCCAGGTGACGTCCGATCCGACGCCGACGGTCGTCGCTGACGCGGTCTTGGAGAGACGGAGGTCAACCAGCGTGCCGACGATCTCGACGGAGTCCTGGTCGTCTTCGGCCAGGACGTCGTTGTCCGGCGTCGAGTCAGGGTCGTCCTCGTTGACGGCCGTGATCTCTGCGACGTTGGTCACCGGGGTGGCCGTGGTCACGGTGGCGACGATCTGGATCGATGCCGTCGCCGACACACCCAGGTCGCCGAGCAACCACGCGCCTGTGGTCTCGTCGTAGGTGCCCTGGGTCGGCGTATCCGAGACATACGTCAGGCCCGCCGGCAGCAGATCGGTGACCTCGATGCCCGTTGCGGGTGAAGGTCCCCGATTGAGCACCGTCACCGTGAAGGTGACATCCTCTCCGACGTCGGGTGTGCTGACATCGACCGCTTTGGTCAGTTCGAGGTCAGCCGCCGGATCGACGTCGATGGTGACGGTGTCGCGGTCATCCTCGGTAGGGGCGCCGTTCGCCGGGGTGGAGTCGCCGTCGAACTGGTCAGCGGCCGACACCTCGGCGACGTTCGTGATCGGAGTGTCCACATCGATGGTTGCGACGATGGTCAGCTCCGCTGAGTCGCCGGCGGGCACGGAGCCGACGGACCAGATGCCGGTGGCGTCGTCGTAGGTGCCTTGGGACGGCGTGTCCGAGACGTAGGTGAGGCCGGCCGGGAGGAGATCGCTGACCTCGACCCCCGTGGCCGCTGAGGGGCCGGCGTTGACGACGGCGAGCACGAAGGAGGCCGGGTCACCGACGTACACCGGTGACGACGTCTCGACCTTGCTGAGGGAGAGATCGATCACCGGCACGGGCGTCACCGTCGACGAATCCTGATCGTCCTCGGCGGCGACGTCGTTGTCGGGAGTCGAGTCGACATCTGGCTGGTCGGCTGCGGTGACCTCTGCCGAGTTGGTGACGGCGTTGTCGGTGTCGACAGTTGCCGTGATGTCCAAGGTCGCCGATCCGCCCGATCCGACGGATCCAACAGTCCAGGTACCGGTTCCGTTGACGAACGTTCCCTGGCTCGCGACGTGACTCACATAGGTGAGGCCGGCGGGGAGGGCGTCGACGACCTCGACACCGGTGGCGGCATCCGGGCCCTGGTTGGCGAGCGTGAGGGTGAAGGTGACCTGGCTGCCTCGCTGCGGCGCTGCTTCGTCGACGGCCTTGGTGAGCTCCAGATCGACGGCGCTCGGATCCCATGTTGCCGAGTCCTGGTCGTCTTCAGCCGGATCGTTGTTGCCGGGTGTCGAGTCAGGGTCGGTCTCGGAGGCAGCCGTGATCTCTGCCCAGTTCGTTCCAGGAGAGGAACCGGTCACGATGGCATCGATCGTCAGCGTCGCCGAGCCACCGTTCGGGAGCGTCCCAACGGTCCAGAGGCCGCTCGGCTCGTCGTATGTCCCCTGACTGGCCGAGTGGGTCACGTACGAGAGGCCGACGGGAAGCCGATCCGTGACCTCGATGCCCGTACCGGTCTCCGGGCCGGCATTGGCGACGGTGACGGTGAACCTGATCGTCTGACCGAGGTCGGGCGTCGCCGTGTCGACCGTCTTGAAGACCTCGAGGTCAGCCAGCGCATCGACATCGATCGAGGCGCTGTCCTGATCATCCTCGCTCGGGGCCGAGTTGCCCGGCGTGGAATCGGGGTCGAACTGATCGGAAGCCGAGACCTGGGCGGTGTTCGTGATCGGGGCGGGAGAGTCGACGGTCGTCGTGATCGCGATCGTCGCCGAAGCTCCGTTCGCCAGGGTTCCGACGGACCAGATGCCGGTGGCGTCGTCGTAGGTGCCCTGGCTGGCGGTGTCGGAGACGTACGTCAAACCTGCGGGCAGAACGTCGCTCACCTGGACACCGGTCGCCGAGTCGGGTCCCGAGTTCAGGATCGTGACGAGGAACGTGGCCGTGTCGCCGACGAACGCCGGGCCGGAGGTCTCGACCTTCGTGAGAGACAGGTCGGCTTCGGGTGCGACCGTCACGGTGGCTGTGTCCTGGTCGTCTTCGCTCGCGTCGCCGTTGTCAGGCGTCGAGTCCGCGTCGGGCTCGTTGGCGGCCGTGACCTCGGCCGTGTTCGGGAAGGTCCCATCGCCCGTGACGAGCACGTCGATCGTGAGGGTGGCGCTGCCGCCGGCCGCCATCGAACCGATGTCCCACAGGCCGGTGGAGTCGGTGTAGGTGCCCTGGCTGGTGGTGTGGCTGTCGTAGGTCAGCCCGGCCGGCAGAACGTCCGTGACCTCCACGCCGGTGGCGATGGAGGGCCCTGCGTTCGCAACGTCGATGGTGAAGGTGACCGCATCGCCGATGCGGGGAGTTGCATCATCGACGGCTTTCGTCAGCGCCAGATCGACCAGGTAGCCCACGTCGACCGTCGCCGAATCCTGGTCGTCCTCGGCTGGCACCGAGTTGTTCGGTGTGGAGTCCGGATCGGGCAGGCCGGATGCGGTGACCTGTGCCGAGTTGACGATGGTGCCATCGCTGGTCACGGTGGCTGTGAGGGTGAGCGTCTCGGTCTGGGAGACGGCGAGGTTGCCGACGGTCCAGATGCCGGTCCCCGGCACGTACGTACCCTGCGATGCCGCCGATGAGACATATGAGAGTCCGGCTGGAAGCAGGTCGACGACCGTCACGCCGGTGGTCGGGAAGTACCCCTGGTTGGTCAAGGTGATGGTGAAGGTCACGTCCTCACCCACGTAGGCCGCAGGCGTGGTGATGTCCTTGGTCAGCTCGAGGTCTGCACCCTCGATGATGTCGAGGGTCACCGAAGCCTGGTCGTCTTCCGTCGGGTCGCCATTGGCCGGGGTGGAGTCGGCGTCCATCTGATCCGCCGCCGTGACCTCCGCGGTGTTCGTCACCGGGTCGTTCGTGAGAACCGTCGTGGTGAGTTCGAGGGTCGCCGAGGCTCCGATTCCCAGATCCCCGACGGTCCACAGTCCGGAGAGAGAGTCGTAGGAACCTTGCGATGCGGAATCCGATACGTAGACCAAGTCAGCGGGCAGTACGTCGGTCACAGCGATTCCTGTGGCTGCGGTCGGGCCCTGGTTCGTGAGCGTGAGCGTGAACGTTGCGTCCTGTCCAGCGATCGCTGCCGGGGTGGTGATCACCTTGTCGAGCTCCAGGTCGATCAGCTCGACCGTGTCGGTCACCTGGCCCCCGTCCGGGATGGGCTGCTGATCCGACGTCACGAGAGCCGTGTTCACCAGGGTCGGCGAGAACGGTGTCATCGGGTCGTCGACCTGGACGTTGATGGTGATCGTGGCGACCTCACCAGGACCGAGGTCGAGCGGCGCCGGCGTGACCGTGTAGCCGTTTCCGGCGGTCGGCTCGACGCCGGCGAAGACGCTGTTGGCTCGAATGAGACCATCGATTCGGACGTTGTCGACCCAGGCGTCGTCATCGGTGGTCATCGAGGGCGAGCTCGCAAACCGCACCACGCTGATGTCACCCGGCGTCGTGTTGACGAGGCTCGTGATCGGGAGCGACGCTGAGGAGTAGTCGATGTCGTTCGCCGGACCTTCGAAGCGGGTCAACGGGTTCCACGTCCCCGACGTGGCGTTTCCGTTGTTGGGCGACACGTCGACTTGCAGCCATTCGAAGTCCGAGTCGAAGCTCTGTCGTCGGTAGTCGAAGGAGAGTTCGACGTAGTCGTAGATCGAGAGGTCGCCGAGTGCGCGATATGCGCCACGGGATGCGGTGTCGAAGTGGAGGCGACGCGAGCCCGCATCCGGATCGATCTGCACTCGGCCCGAGTCCGGATCGGTGTTGTCGTTGATCTCGCCCCACGGCGCAACCCACGGTCCGGTGCCCCCGCCCCATGTGGGGCCCTCGAAGTCGTCGAACCACGTCGTCGTCGAGACCGTTGTCGGGGCATCCACCGAGGTCCCGAGCCAGGTGATGCCCGCTGGCAGCGTGTCGGTGACGACGACGTTGGTGTTGTAGGTGTCACCCGTGTTGGTGACGACGATGTCGTACGAATAGGTGTCTCCCGGCGAGAGCGGTGCGCCGCCGGTCGACGAAGTCTTGGTGATGCTGAGGCTCGGCACGAACACCGGAGCATCGGCCGCTGCCGAGGCGTTCGTCTGGCTGGATGTGACCTGGACGACGTTGGTCACGCGCTCCACGCCGGCTGGGAACGGATCGTCGACGGTCGTCTCGAAGCGCACCGTGAAGGTGGCTCCGGGCGTGATCGTCCCGAGGGTGTAGCCGCCCTCGTCGAGAGGGAACACCGTTGCGGCTGGAGGTGCCGTGTCGTCGGGTATGGCGAACGGGCCTGATCCCGTGTCTGCGATCGATGAACCAGGGACGTAGGTGGTGTTCGTCGGGATGGCGTCCGAGACGACGACGTTGGTCAACGCAAGGGCGCCGGCGTCGGACACCGTGATGTCCCACTGGATGGTGTCGCCCGGGTTGATGAGCCCGTCTCCGGCGACATCGTTCGACAGGATGACGTCCTTCGTCACCACCAATGCCGTCGATGGCACGACCGTGATGCCGAGGTCGAGCGCCGTTCCTCCGGGAGGGGCGGCGGCCGGGTTCTGCCCGTAGGCAGCCGTGATCGTCGTACCGTCCGTGGTGTAGATGCGAGCCCCTGACATGTCGTTGTCGTTGGGATCGGTGACCGGCGTGGAGGCGTAGGCCGATGAGGCGAATGAGGTGTCCGGGGTCCCGTCGGCGTCGTAGTCGACGTAGACGGTCGTGGCGGCGGTGCCGGCGACCCACACTGCGGAGTAGTTCGCCGTTGGGGGAGAGCTGGAGTTGCCCGGAGCCCAGCCGATCACGACGGATGGTGTCAGCACCGAGGTCGGGACCAGGGTGTATCCCCAGTCGTGCGTCGAGGAGCCGGACGGCGAGCCGGTCCCGATCGCTCCCAGGGCGTAGAAGGCGCCGTCCGAGGAGGTGAGCTCCACCGCCGTGTTCGCGGGCGGTGTGTAGCGAGCGACGGCGTTCGCCCCGATCGTCAGGGTCGCGAGGATTCCGGACGGCCCACGAACGTCGACATCGATGGAGGTCGACTTCTCGTTGTAGACCCACAGCTCGGTCTGATCGGTGGACCCGGAACCCGTGCTCGTCACGGCTGCCGCGAAGTAGGAGTTGTCCCACACGGCGACGGGGAACAGCTCGAACCAGCGATCCTCGTAGGTCGCCGTTCGATCGCCCGTCAGGAGATGTGCTTGAACGGGTTGGCTGGCAGCCACCCGAGCTCCCTGCGACAGGCCCCCGTTCACGAAGAAGGTCTCGCCCTCGTTGATCGTGCCCGACAGGTCGTAGGTGCCATCCGCGTCGGTGTCGACCTGGACGAAGGTGTTCGGTCGCGACGCCATCACCGAGATGCCTGAGTAGTTGAACGGGTTGTTCGAGATCGCCCCGCCGACGGTGTCCTCGCCCACCGGAACGCGGAAGAAGGTCCCGAACCGTGACGTGTCGAATGCCGCTACCGATCCTGCGTGGAGCGGACCCGCTTGACCCCAGCCGGCCTTCGTGACGGTGAACCCGCGTGTCGACGCGACCTTGTCCGATCCGTCGAACAAGATCGTGTTGGAACGCGGCGTGGGGATCGTGTTCTGGAACTGGAGCACGGCTCCCTCGGCGAAGGTGTCGCCGGTGCAGCCCGAGACGCAGTACGGCGTGGCGTCGCCGTTCGTCGTGATGCCATCCCCCCAGATCTGAGTTGAACCTTGCGTTGGGTTCGCGATGTCGGTCTCGAAGCCGTCCTCCCAGTGGTCGTAGTACACGATGGCTCCGGGGGCAGCGATCGTGATCCCGATGCGTTCCTGCATCGACGTACCCGCGGCGGCGTTGATGGTGAACAGCGCGGTTTGATAGTCGTCCGCAGGGAGGGGGACGTATGCGAAGAGGACGGGAGGCGGTCCTGCCTCCGCCTCGGGCGCGTCCGCAGCGAAGATGAACGAGATCGATGTCGCGAAGACGGCCAGAGCAACAGCTGCTCTGGTGATCGTCCCTCGCGTGCGCCGTGGGTTCATGTGGTTGCTGGCCCTCGATGTGGATGGGTTCCGGATGATTCGTCGTTCCGGAGCCTCTTCCATATAGATCGGAATTCCGGAACCGGCCTTGAGGACTAGTTACCCACTCCCAAAGGGGCTGAACCCGGCCGAAACCGGTCAACGACAGGGGATTTCGAGGCTCCTGGGGGAGGCATGCAGAGCGAGGCGACCGCCTTCGGACAGGTCTGGGATCGGGGATGGGTGACTAGACGCAGAGAACCCGGTAGCGCATCCTCGATGGGCGACCCGAGCGCTCGTGGAATGCACGTTGTCGCCTTCGTGGTTCCGACGGCCTGATCAGGAGCAGCTCGGATCAATCTCTGAGGAGTCGATCGAATCTGTCGGGTTCGGCCGAGCGCCACGTCTCGACTGCTTGGGGGGTTCGTCTCACCTGTCGATCGAGGATTCCCACGCCACGTTCGGTCTGAGGCGCCCAGCGAGCAACCCCGAGCGTCCTGGTGGCGAACTCGAGCACAAGAGCGGCGTCGAGACACGTCGGGTCGAGGTCATCGGCGCACAGATTGCGCAGCGAGATGCGGTATCGCTCGATCGTGGTCCGGAATGTCCTTGCGTCACTGGTGGTGAACAGGACTGACGCGAGATCGCGGACGCCAGCGCCTTCGGAGCACCACTGCCAGTCAATGATGATCGGTTCCTCATCGGGAGGTGCGAACAGCATGTTGTCGAAGGCCACGTCGCCGTGGACCAGCACCCGTGGTGCGGTCTCGAGCGTGTTGCGAGCTGCGGGAACCAGCCGGGGGAGGGCTTCGAGAAGCCGACGAGCGGATCCCGGTGGGAGGGGTCCGAATCGGTCGAGGTACTCCACCCGCCGCTGGGAGATTCCGGCGGCATCGAGAGCGGGACGTGCCGGTGCCGTGAGCCATGGGTACCCGCTCAGTCGGCCGGAGGTTGCCGCATGGATGGCTGCCAGAACACTCACCACCCGTCCGAGGGAACCGGCCGACTCACCCACCAGGTCGTCACCCTGTCGACAGTCGGCCAGGTACTCCATCGCCAGCCATCCCCTCGAAGAGGCAGGGTGCGACTCGCCGGCGAAGAAACGGGGGAGACGTATCGGTAGGCCCCCTGCGATGTCGCGATAGAACCGCAGCTCCCGATCGTCGTCGCTGTGGCGCATGCGCCACAGCTTCACGGCGAGCGATGGAGAGTCGAGCCCCTTGACGTCCACTCGATAGGTCTCGCCCGCAAAGCCGTAGTCCTCACCGATCCGAGACACCCGTTCGACGTCCACGGCGGTGCCGAGGATCTCAGACGCCCACGGCGAAGTGATGTCGTGTCCGGCGATCGGGACTCTGGCTGCCACTCGACCATCGTACGAGCGTGTCGCAGCGGCGGGCATCTACGGTTGCCGGATGCGCCTGTCGGACGATCAGATTCGATCACGGCTGAGTCGCGCCGAGTTCGGCGTGCTCGGGACCGTCGATGCCGACCGGGGGGTCCACCTCGTTCCGGTCGTCTTCCTGCTCGACGGCGATCGTCTGCTCATTCCCATCGACACGGTCAAGGCCAAGTCGACGACTCGGTTGCGTCGCCTGCGAAACCTCGAGCAGGACATCCGGGCGTCGCTGCTCGTCGATCACCGCTCTGAGGACTGGTCCGAGCTGTGGTGGGCCAGAGCCGATCTGGTCTTCGTTTCGAACGCCGTCCGGACCGAAGCCGATGCCGGAGCGCTCAGGTCCAAGTATCCGACCTATGCGAGCCCGGGATCCATCGACACCGTCCTGAACTTCGAGGTGGTGAATCTGGCAGGGTGGGTCGCAGAGCCGGGATCCTCTCCCGGCCGCTAGCTGGTGCGATGTGCGATGGCCACCGCCACCGGGTAGGCCTGCTCGTCGTGGCCGTGGGCGTGTCGGGTTGTCTCAACGGTCAGCTTCGTGATGTCGAAGCCGCCGAGGTGCGAGGCGAGCTCATCGACATCGGTCACGTCGCGGTCGGACATCCACCCTTCCTGCTGACCGAGCGATGTCCGGTCGAACTCCGCCACGAGAATCGTCCCGCCCGGATTCACGGCGGCAGCGGCACCCGCCAGTGCGTGCGACCTCCCTGGCCCGGCTGGTGGGAGTGCGTAGGTGCTGGCAACGAAGTCGAACCCCCCTTCTGGGATCCACTCCGTGAGGTCGGCAACCAGGAAGGTTGCTGTGACGTTCATGTCCCTCGCTGCTTCCGTCGCAAGCCGAATGGCCGAGGGTGCGATGTCGACGCCCGTCACGTCCCAACCTCGTTGTGCCAACCAGATGCTGTTCTGCCCGGCCCCACAGCCGAGGTCGAGGAACGACCCAATCGGAAGCGTTGGCGCGAGTTCGAGGATCATGGGATCCAGTGGAGACTCGATGCGACCCGCCGAGTACATGGACTCCCAGAACTCTGTCCCGTCGTCGTGCACCTCAGATCCTCACTTCGCATTCCCCTCGGACGTCTACAGCCTCAGCCGCCCTCGTGCGAGGCAGCCTACGCCGCACGAGCCAACCGGAGGCAAGCGCACACCAGTGCCCGACCTGGTTCCCGCTCTCGGAACCGTGATGTCCGAGTGCTGCCGGTGTCAGACCAGCGTGACGCCCGCGGCCTTGCAGTCCTCGGCGAAGCCGGCCTGGGTTGCGATGCTGGGATCGCTCTTGGTGGGGAAACAGACGATCCGGTCCACGCCCACGTCGGCGTAGGCCTCCACGAGGTCGATGCGGCTCTGCCCCGGAGTGAGGAACGGCTCGTCCCGTGTGTACACGGAGAACCGGAGGGACTCGGGGTCGCGTCCTGCGGCCTCGCACTTGGCCCTCACCTCGGGCATTCGCTCTGCGACTTCCGCTGGGCTGAGGAAGACGAAGTTGAGTTCGTCGGCGTGCTTCACGGCGAGGCCTGCGGTCTTCTTCCGTCCGTTGCCTCCCACGATCAGCGGGATGTGCTCCTGAATGCCTCTGGGCTCGTTGATGGCACCGTGGACGGACGCCCGCTCGCCGGACCAGGTCGCCCGCCCGGGTGCGAGCATGCGCGTGATGACCTCGAGGTGCTCCCCGAACATGGCCAGCCGCTCGGCGGTGGGTGGAAAGCCGTATCCGTACGCGATCCACTCGTCTTCCTTCCAGCCGGCTCCGATCCCGAGCTCGAACCGCCCGCTGCTGATGACATCGAGTGTCGAGGTGAGCTTGGCCGTGTACGCGGGGTTGCGAAAGCCCGTGCAGACCACCATGTGACCGATCCTCACCCGGTTCGTGACCGTCGCCAGGGCGGAAAGGGTCGTGAACGACTCGAACGTGATCTCGTCGGTCGGTACCGGAACAGTGTGGAAGTGATCGAACACCCAGATGGATTCGAAGCCGAGCTCCTCGGCGTTCTTCGCAAGGTCGAGCGTGCGTTGCCAGGCCTCGGCCGGATCCCATCCGTCGTATTCGCCCTTCCAACCCTGCGGGATGATCAACCCGACGTCCATGTGAGCTCCTCGTCGTCCTGTGCGAGCAGGCTACCGGTGGCCGGCGTGGGCGAATCGGGCACGATCCGCCTCGGTCTTGAACGCCAGTGATGCGTAGATTCGATGTCGTTGCACGACAGAGAGGTCCGCGTGCCCGTTCATGTGAACATCGACAACTTCCGAGCGGCCGAGACATCCCGGATGTTCGACGATCTCGGGGCACTCAGCGAGGGTGTCAACCAGTGGTTCCACTATCGCCGACCCCCGAGCATCGAGAATCAGCCGGTCATACGCATGAATCGCGACACGCTGTACAGCGCAGCGATCGTCGATCTCGAAGGTGGGGCGACGCTCACGTTGCCGGATGCGGCGGGCCGTTACATGACCGCCATGGTGATCAACGCAGATCACTACATCAACCGTGTGTTCAGTGAACCCGGAGCCCATGAGCTGACTCGCGGGGAATTCGGTAGCGACTTCGTCAATGTCACGGTGAGGACCTTCGTCGATCCAGGGGACCCCGACGACATCGCCGAGGTCAATCGGCTCCAGGACCAGTTGACGATCTCGGCACCGGCTTCGCGGCCGTACACCCACCCGGACTATGACGTCGCCAGCCTCGATGCAACGAGGGATGCCCTGCTGCTGTTGGGGCAGGGCGTTCCGGGCACGGATCACATGTTCGGCGCAAAGGCCGACGTGGAGCCGACCCGTCATCTCATCGGGACGGCACTGGGTTGGGGCGGCCTCCCGGAGTCCGAGGCCTACTACTACATCGACACCGAGCCGAGGGAGGCAGGGCACTACACGTTCACCCTGCGCGATGTCCCGGTCGACGGCTTCTGGTCGATCACGATCTACAACCGGGATGGGTACTTGGAACCGAACCCGTATGGCGCCTACAACAAGAACAGCGTCACGTCGCAGCCGGATCCGGACGGTGGGATCACCCTCAACCTCGCACCCGAGGCGGGCGATCTCGGCAACCACCTGTATGTGATGGACGGGTGGAACTACGCCCTCCGCCTGTACCGACCACGCCCCGAGGTCATCGACAAGACGTGGGTTCCCCCGAGGCCGGTTCCCGTCGGCTGAGCCGGGATCCGTCGCTCGGTCTGAAACCGGTCGACATCCCATCGCCGACCAGCGACGATCACTCGCAGAAGAGCCGAGCGGAGGTTCGGCGTGGCGGCGAACTTCACGACGAGACGGGAGCGGGCGCTCTGGATCGCTGCACTCATCGTCGTGCTGCTGATCCTCTCATCGCTCCCGTTCGCCGCCGAGCTTGCGGAAGAGCTCGACGAACGCAGCTTGTTCGATGCCGTCTTCGCGGCAGGATTCGTGCTGATCGTGGTGGCGGTGGCGTCGCAGGCGATCCGCAGCAAACCGGGCTGGCTCGAGGCGGCGGTGACCGTGGGCGTTCTCGGGGTGGCGCTCATGGGCTTCGCCAGGCTCGCGGCTCCTGCCGAACGTACGCACCTGTTCGAGTACGCACTCGTTGCGGTCCTGATCCATCAAGCCCTGCTCGAGCGGCAACGTGGTGGCGGCTCAGTGCCCATGCCGTGGCTGACGGCGATCGCCGTGACGGCCGGGATCGGACTCGCTGACGAGGTGGTGCAGGCGGTGATTCCCGATCGGGTGTTCGATTGGAGGGATGTGGCATTCAATGCCGGAGCCGCCATTGCGGCGGTCGTCGCCGGATTGCTGGTCGAGTGGGCGAGCGCGTTCCGCTCACGTCGAAGCGTGTGATCGAGTCCAGTTCGAGTGGGCCGAGCCTGGACCGCAGTCTCAGATCAAGCCCGACCATCGCATGAAGTTCTCGATGAGTCGACGCCCTGCGGGGTGTTCGTCGGTGGCGTACTCGGGATGGAACTGGGTTCCGACGATCGGCACGTCGTCGTGAACGATCAGTTGGATCGGCGAGACCTCGGTGCTGGCGTAGTTGGTGAAGCCGTTCGGAACCGCTTTCAGCTCCCACGAGTGAGCGTGGCGGAAGATCGGTGCTTCGCCGAGCCCGACGAGAATCGGATGCTGTCGGTCGACCGAGACAGGGAGGTAGCCGAGCTCTGCCTTCATGCCGGGAGCCATGCTCGCTGCCTCTCCGAACGACTCGTCTCTCGGGTCGAGCTGGCCGATCGGCTCGAGCGGCGCTCCGAACGTCTCACCCATCACCTGATGGCCACCGCAGAAGCCGAAGGCCGGCCACTCCTTGGCGAGGAGCACCTCGCGGAGGCCAGCCTGCTCAGCGGAGTCGTAGTGGTCTGCTGTGGCGCTGTTGCCGGAGATGAATACGGCCCTGGCGCCGACGTCCCGAAGGAGCTCCGGTGTGACGCGGTTCCAACGCACGACCAGGCACGAGTCGTTGGACATGTCCTCCAGCTCGTACTTGATGCGGACCCGGTTCGCCATGATCTTCTCGCCCCACGGCTGGGCGTACCCGCTCGCATGCTCGTTGTCGACGAAGACGATCACTGTGACCTCCTCAGGCGCACGCCGACCCTAGGGGTCTCTCGACCGCTCGGTCGCTCCGACCTCGTGGACCTGAACCGAGCCCCGTGAGACGATGGATCGGATGCCGGGCGAGGGGGGTCCATGCCACGACTGTCGGGCGTTCTGCTCACCGTCGCGCTGATCATCGCTGGCTGCAGTTCGACCGGATCGGGGGAGGAGCGAGCGTCGACCACCACGACCGCCCCCACGACGACGGCGACTCCAACCAAGACGCCGACCGAGCCACCACCGACCTCCGGGACCACCGTCGCAACGTCGACCACCACGTTGCCGCCGCTCGATCCTCCGGAGATCTTGTTCAGGATGACGCGGTTGGAGATTCTCGACGTGTCGGCGCCCATCATGGAGACGGCACAGACCATCACCGAAGCGATGGACTCGGGTGACCGGCAGCAGCTCGTTTCCGCGTTCGCGCCGGGAAGCCACGTGATCGACTTCATTGTTCCCAGCCTCCGGCCACCGATCGACGCCTGGTTCGGAGTCTTCATGAAGATGTGTGACGAATCGCAGACCTCTCATGTCCATGTGAACGTGTCCGGAGTGACATGGAGGGCGTTGTGCTCGGGGCTCTATGAAGGCTTCGTCGGGGATCCTCCCCCGGCGACGTGGTTCCTTCCGCAGGTCCTGATGGAGGAATCGATGGGAGTGGTCATGTTGAGTCGCGTGGAGGCCGAGGCCGCCGCTGCGTATCCCGCGGGGACGAGCGATGCGATCGGGCTTCCGATCTCCCGGGAGGCGAACGTCGCTCGAATGGCTGCAGCAGCGGAACGGTTCGCCCTGCGGTTCGAGCAAGCGTGGGAGTCAGACGACGCCGACTCGATCACGGGTCTGTACGGCGACGGCGGCGTGAGGATCGACGGCTTCGCCGGACTCGGCGATGATCCTCGGACGACACATGCGTGGATCGAGGCGTTCGTCCGTGACTACGACGAGGTGTCGATCGAGATCGACCTGCTCGTGGCATCCGCTCCCGGCCCGGGTGCCGCGTACACCATGATGCTCGGAAGCGAAGGCGATTCGTGCGTCATTCGGATGGTCTCGGCGTGGGAGCTCGACGAGGACGATCACATCGTGCGCGAGTACGTCTACTACGACCCCGACACGGTCTTCGACTGCAGCTGGCAGGCACCAGAGGAGTGATCACTCCTCGACTCGGTCGAGCCACGACCGGGCCACAGTGCCGAATGGCTCCCGCATCTCGGCGAGGGCCTCGTTCATCTCGCGGGTTGCGCGTTCTGCGTTCTCGATGAACTCGGGCGGGTAGCCAAGATGCACCTGATGCTCGGCGAACTCGTCCTCGTCGTCGATGACCACCCTGCCGTCCGGGGTCCGCACCACATCGAGGTCGAGATCGATGGTCGTCACCCGCGTGGACTCGAATCTCGCAGGGGTGGAGATGTCGATCCAGTGCGTCGCCTTCGGATGGTGTGGCGCGTAGGTCAACACCCACCAGTCATCCCGGGGGACGAGATGCACCTGGTTTCCGGAGATCCGCCTCGCCGGCTCCGTCCCACGCTGGGCGACGTCACCCTTTCGGCACCCGATCCAGACCCCGAACTCGTCCTCACCGAGCACGTACCCCTCGTGGCGCCAATGCAGCGAGTCCGGGTACTTGAAGAACTGGAGTGTGTACGGGTTACCGGGGATCACACGGCTCGACCCTACCGGATGACCGCCGATCCACCTTGTGTCACGGCGGTGGATAGCCGCCAAGGCCGGCAGCGCTTCCGGGCCGCGATAACCACCTCTCCGAGTTCGCTGGGTCGCTGCGGGTGCGGGCTACCCTGCGCGCAATCTGCTGGCGCTGGCGTGGAGGTTGTCTCGTGGAGATCGAGATCGGAAGGGCAAAATCCGGTCGTCGGGCCTGGGGGTTCGATGACATCGCAATCGTGCCGTCGAGGCGAACCCGGGATCCCGAGGATGTGAGTCTCGAGTGGGAACTCGATGCCTTCACGTTCGACCTTCCCATGATGGCCTCTGGCATGGACTCGGCGGTCTCGCCGAATACTGCCATCGAGATCGGCAAGCTCGGTGGCCTCGCCTGTCTCAACCTCGAGGGCCTCTGGACCCGCTACGAGGACCCGATTCCCATCTATGAGGAGATCTCCGAGCTCGACAAGGAGAAGGCGACCCGCCGCATGCAGGAGATGTATGCCGCTCCCGTCATTCCCGAGCTGATCACCCAGCGGATCCGTGAGATCAAGGATGCGGGCGTCGTGTCGTGCGGCAGCCTCACACCGCCGACCGTGGCCAAGTACATCGACTACGCGAAGGAGGGCGGACTCGACGTCCTGGTGATCCAGGGCACCGTCGTGTCGGCCGAGCATGTCTCCTCCAGGGAGGACCCGCTCGACCTCTTCCAGTTCATCCGTGATGTCGAGATGCCCGTCATCGTCGGCGGCTGCGCCAGCTATTCGGGCGCCCTCCATCTGATGCGCACGGGTGCTGTCGGTGTCCTCGTCGGCGTCGGGCCAGGTGCTGCGTGCACCACCCGCGGCGTGCTCGGCATCGGGGTTCCCCAGGCCACGGCGATCGCAGACGCCGCCGGCGCCCGCTCCGCTTACCTCGAGGAGACCGGTCGGTATGTGCACGTCATCGCCGACGGCGGCATGCGCACGGGTGGCGATGTCTCGAAGGCGATCGCTGTTGGGGCTGATGCCGTGATGCTCGGTTCGCCGATGGCGGCAGCCGAGGAGTCGCCGTCGGGCGGATTCCACTGGGGCATGGCCACGTTCCACCCGACCCTGCCTCGCGGCTCACGGGTCGAGGTGGGCACGCTGGGCACGCTCGAGGAGATCATGCTCGGCCCGGCGCATGAGAACGATGGGCGGCGCAACCTCTTCGGAGGCCTTCGGGGTGCCATGGCGACCACCGGGTATGCCACGGTCAAGGAGTTCCAGAAGGCCGAGGTGATGGTCGCGCCCGCACTCCAGACCGAGGGCAAACAGCTCCAGCGGTCCCAGGGTGTGGGGATGGGCTGATGGCGGTCACCACCGCCTCCGGCCACGCATCCGAAGGGGACTTCGACCGGGTCCTGGTCGTCGACTTCGGAGCTCAATATGCCCAGCTCATCGCACGCCGCGTCCGGGAGGCGAGGGTCTTCTCCGAGATCGTCCCCAGGGACATCACCGCCGCAGAGGTGGCAGCGAAGCACCCGGTGGGGATCATCCTGTCGGGCGGTCCGGCTTCGGTGTACGCCGATGACGCCTACGACCTCGATCCGGAGATCCTCAGCCTCGGGGTGCCGATTCTCGGCATCTGCTACGGCCACCAGATCCTTGCCAAGACCCTCGGCGGCACCGTCTCCAACACCGGGAAGTCCGAGTTCGGTGGCACCGAGCTGACCGTGCTCGATGACGGGTCCGCCCTCTTCGTAGGTCAGCCGTCCGAGCAACAGGTCTGGATGAGCCACAACGACGCCGTGTCCGAAGCCCCGCAGGGCTTCACCGTCACGGCATCCACGCCTGACGCTCCGGTTGCCGCCATGGAGAACGTCGATGCCGGCTTCTTCGGCGTGCAGTTCCATCCCGAAGTCGCCCACACCGATCACGGCCAACGGATCCTCGAGGAGTTCCTCTGGCATGTGTGCCATGCCCGCCCCACGTGGACCCACGTCGGGATCATCGAGCAGTCGGTCGAGGCGATCCAGGATGCCGTGGGTGATGGCACGGCGATCTGCGGCCTGAGTGGCGGTGTCGACTCGTCCGTTGCGGCTGCCATCGTCCACAAGGCGATCGGCGATCAGCTCACCTGCGTGTTCGTGGACCACGGCCTCATGCGCAAGGGAGAGGGCGAGCAAGTCGAGGACACCTTCCGCAATCACTTCCACATGAATCTCATCCATGTGAAGGCAGAAGACCGCTTCCTCGATGCGCTGGCCGGTGTCACCGACCCCGAGGAGAAGCGCAAGATCATCGGCGAGACGTTCATCCGGGTCTTCGAAGAGGTCGCCGAGGGCATCGAGGGCGCACGCTTCCTCGTCCAGGGGACGCTCTATCCGGACGTGATCGAGTCCGGCACGAAGGATGCCGCCAAGATCAAGAGTCACCACAACGTCGGGGGCCTGCCGGACGACATCCAGTTCGAACTGATCGAGCCGTTGCGGGACCTCTTCAAGGACGAAGTCCGGGCCGTGGGGGAGGAGCTCGGTTTGCCGGACGAGATCGTATGGCGCCAGCCGTTCCCCGGCCCTGGGCTCGCGGTCCGGATCATCGGCGACATCACGAGGGAGCGCCTGGACATCTTGCGCGACGCCGACGCCATCGTGCTCGACGAGCTCCGGAAGGCCGGTCTCGAACGCGAGATCTGGCAGAGCTTCGGCGTCCTGCCTGCGATCCGCAGCGTGGGTGTCCAGGGCGATGGCCGCACTTATGCGTATCCGCTCATCATCCGGGCGGTGACCTCGGACGATGCCATGACCGCCGATTGGGCGAGGATCCCGTACGACGTCCTCGCCAAGATCTCGTCTCGGGTCATCAATGAGGTCCCCGGCATCAATCGCGTCGCCTACGACGTGTCCTCGAAGCCTCCGGCGACGATCGAGTGGGAGTAGCCGCCGTTTCGGCGCTCCAAGCCCGATGACCGAGCCAGCCGAGATGCGACTCCCCGAGGGTGAGCCCACATTCGGTCCATGGGCCGACCGATCATTTGGTGAGGTCGCCAGGCTCCTGGGCATGACCCCTGGCTCGCGTGGAGTCGTGGCCGTCGATGGCCGGAGTGCCAGCGGGAAGACCAGCTTCGCCGACGGGCTGGCCCGTGCCGTCGATGGCTCCGTCGTCGTCCACACCGACGACGTCGCGTGGCACCACTCGTTCTTCGATTGGTCCGACCTCCTCGTGGAGGGCGTCCTCGAACCCTTCCGTGCCGGAGGTGGGGTGTCGTACCGGCCACCCGCGTGGGAGGAACGGCAAAGGGAGGGTTCGATCGACGTGCCGGCCGATGCGCCGTGGCTGATCATCGAAGGCGTCGGTGCCGCCCGGACGGAGTTGTCCAGCCATCTCGACGCCGTTGTGTGGGTGCAGTCCGACTTCGACATCGCCAGAGATCGGGGCATCGAACGCGATGGCGGTGACCAGGCGGCGGAGGACTTCTGGGACGAATGGATGGCCGCCGAGTTGTCGTTCCTCGCTGAGCACCGCCCCTGGGATCGTGCAGACCTCATCGTGAATGGCACGCTGCCCGAGCCGACGATTCGAGGGTCGTGGATCTCCACAGAGCGATGACGCCTCGGGCGAGAGAGCGAGAGGATCCACGGATGTTGGTCCCGGGCTGACGGGAGTTGTCGATCTCGGCGCTGCGGGCATGCAACCGCAGCGAATGTCAGCCGTTGATCGCCGGGATGATCGACTCGCCGTACGCGTCGAGCGTGCCCTCCATGTCGTCGTGCATGAGGTAGATGCCGAACTGGTCGACCCCCATGGCCTTCAGCTCCTGCATGCGGGCGATGTGGTTCTCGACCGTTCCGGTGATGCAGAAGCGGTCGACGATTTCGTCCGTGACGAAGTCGGTGGTGGGGTTGCCCGCACGGCCATGGTGGGCGTAGTCGTACTCGTCGCGGGCGTGGATGTAGTCGGTGAGCGCCTTGGGGATCATGTCGCCGTCGTGCCCGTAGCGGTGGACGAGATCCACCACGTGGTTGCCCACCATGCCGCCGAACCACCGGAGCTGGTCGCGCTGATGAGCGAGGTTGTCGCCCACATAGGCCGGTGCCACGACGCAGATCGCGATGTCCTCGGGATCGCGCCCCGCCTGGTCGGCGGCATCCTTCACCGCCTCCATCGTCCACTGGAGGATCTGCGTGTCGGCAAGCTGCAGGATGAAGCCATCCGCATGCACGCCGATCGCGCGGAGCGCCCTCGGTCCGTATCCGGCACCCCACATCTGGAGGTCCCAGCCATCGCCCACCCACGGCAGAGAGAGGTTCTTGTCCTCGAAGTGGACCTCACCGCCGGCCACGAGGGTCTTGATCACCTCCATCGACTCGACCATCGACTGGAGCGTCCTCGGCTTCCCGCCGATGTACCGCACCGCGGAGTCGCCGCGGCCCATGCCGCAGATCGTCCGGTCTCCGAACATGTCGTTGAGGGTGGCGAACAACGAAGCGATCACCGTCCAGTTGCGGGTCCCAGGGTTCGTCACCATCGGGCCCACGATGATCTTGTCCGTGTGCGACAGCATCTGGCTGTAGATCACGAAGGGCTCTTGCCACAGGACGTGTGAGTCGAACGTCCAGGCGTGGGTGAAGCCCTGGGCCTC
>JASJCF010000003.1 GCA_030066265.1 Acidimicrobiia bacterium
CTCTGCCGCCCCCACAGAGGAGAACACTCGAGGCTCGGGACCCGAAACTGCAAACTCGAGACTCGAGACTCGAGACTCGGGACTCATGGCTCAAGGCTCATGGCTCAAGGCTCAAGGTTCGGCGCTGACAACTCATGACTGACAACTGACAACTGACAACTCAGAACTGACAACTCAGAACTGACAACTGACAACTGACTACTGCCACTTCTCCGGGCGGTCCTTGATGCCGGTGAAGCCGAGCTCGTCGCAGAGGGCGTGGAATTCGTCACGGTGGGCGCCTTGCCACTCGAGGTCGTCGAGCGTCTGGGGGATGTCGGCATCGGTTCGGAGCGTGGCCAGCTCCCGGTAGAGCAGGGCATCGTCCATCGAGTCCCGCAAGGTCGCAGCGAGCTTGGCTGCGCCTCTCACCTTCACCTCCCAGTCCGTCTCCGACGAGGGGATCTGCTCGAGGTGGTCGTAGCGGGCGAGCACGGTGGACGAGGACTTCGCCCCCCAGCCGGGGAGGCCGGGAATGCCGTCTGCGGTGTCGCCGACCAGGGCGAGATAGTCCGGGATCGAATGGGGTGAGACACCGAACTTGTCGCGCACGCCGTCGGCGTCCAGGAACGTCTCGCTCCGTCGATTGAACCCGACGATCTTCGGGTTCCCGTACAGCTGGGCCATGTCCTTGTCCGGGCTCAGGATCACGACCTGCTCGACCTCGGGGGCGTACTTCTCCGCCGCGGCCGCGAGGCCGTCGTCGGCCTCCTGCTCGATCATCGACCACACGGTCACTCCGAGGGCTTCGAGCGCCCGCTCGGCGACGAGGAACTGGTCATGAAGCTCGGGTGGAGTCCCCTCCCCGGTCTTGTAGCCGGCGAACATGTCGTTGCGAAAGGACTCGATCACCGTGTCGAACGCCGCCCCGACATGGGTCACGCCGGGCTCGGAGAGCAACGAGAGCGTCGACGACACGATGCCATACGTCGCCCCGACCTCCCATCCCTGGGGTGTTTGCCGCGGGGGTGACCCGAAATGCGCCCGGAAGAGCTCGTACGTTCCATCGATCAGGTGCACGGTCGTCATCGCCGCCACCCTACCGATCGCGTCACCTCCGCGATCTGCGGCCGGTTGTGCGTGGATCGCCTGTTCTCGTCCGTCGGTACCGTTGCGGGGTGACCGGGCCACTCATCACCGCCGATCGACTCGCAACCATCTCACCCGACACCGACCTCGTCGTTGCGGATTGCCGCTGGCATCTCGGCGAACCCGACGCAGGAAGGACCGCGTACGACCAGGAGCACCTTCCCGGGGCGATCTACGTGTCCCTCGATGACGACCTCTCGGGTCCGGACGGTCCCGGCCGTCATCCGCTCCCCTCGCCGGAGGCCTTCGCAGCAACGGTTGCGCGATGGGGTGTGGGACCTTCCACGACAGTGGTCGCCTATGACGATCGAGGAGGCGCCGTTGCCTCTCGGCTGTGGTGGATGTTGACGGACCAAGGCCACGATTCGACCTTCATCCTCGACGGCGGGATCCAGGCGTGGACCGACGCCGGCCATGCCGTCACGAGCGAGCCTTCCCCCGAGCCTGAGCCATCCCAGCAGCAAGGGCCCGGGGCCTTCGAATCCCGCCCCTGGGCCGGTGTCGTCGAACGCGACGCCGTCGCACGACGGTCGAGCAGCACGATCGTCATCGACGCCCGGAGCTTCGAGCGGTACGCCGGCTTCGAGGAGCCGGTCGATCCCCAAGCCGGCCACATTCCCGGAGCGATCTCCGTGCCGATGAGCCACAACCTCGCGAACGACCTCACCTTCCTCGATCCGGACGAGCTCGCCATCCGGTTCCGAGGGCTCGGCCTCGACCGTGGCGACGTCATCGCACAGTGCGGCTCGGGCGTGACGGCATGCCATGACATCCTCGCCATGGAGATCGCCGGCCTGGGTCGGCCGAAGCTCTATGTCGGATCATGGAGCGATTGGTCGTCCTCGGACATGCCGATCGCCACGGGACCCACGCCGTGAACGCGACGAGAGACCTCATCGAGGAGCGACTGTCCCGGGTGGAGTTCACCCTGCTCGTCTCGATGATCATGGCCACCACCGCCATCGGCGTCGACATGATGCTGCCCGCGTTCGGTGACATGAGGCCGGTCTTCGGGCTCGAAGCGGATTCCAACGCGCTGGCGCCGGTGGTGACGTTCTACCTCATCGGGATCGCGCTCGGTCAGCCCCTGTGGGGACCGCTCTCGGATGCGATCGGTCGCAAGCGGGTGCTGTACGCCGGACTCTCGGTCTACGTGGTCGCCGCCATCGCCGCAGCGTTCGCCCCGAGCCTCGTCACCCTCTTCGTGGCGCGGTTCATCGCCGGGTTGGGGGCGGCTTCTCCACGGGTGATGTCGCTCGGCACCGTTCGCGATGCGTTCGAGGGTGAGCGCATGGCCAAGGTGCTCTCGTACATCATGGCCGTGTTCCTCGTGGTCCCGATCATCGCACCGACCATCGGTGCCGGCCTGCTCGTCGTCGGCGACTGGCGGACGATCTTCATCGCCATCGCCATATTCGGAATCCTCGTGGGTGTGTGGTCGACTCGGCTGCCCGAGACACTGCCAGCCGACGGCCGTCTTCCGCTCAGCTTCACCAAGCTGGCACGAGCCACGGGTCTCGTGGTGCGCAGCAGGTTCGTCATGGGCCTCACGGTGGCCCAAACGGCGCTGTTCGGGTTCTTTGCGTCGTACCTGGCCTCCTCCCAGCTCATCGTCGACGACGTCTTCGGCCTCGAGCCGTGGTTCCCGCTGATCTTCGGAGCTTCGGCTGCGGTGCTCGGGGTCGGCATGCTCGTCAACACGCGTCTCGTGGATCGGTACTCACTTCGCACCATCCTGCGAGGCGTCTTCGTCACCTATGTACTCACCGCTGCCGCAATCCTGCTGCTGTCGATTGCGACCGACGGACGACCGTCCTTCTGGTGGTTCCAGCTGCTGCTCACCCCGATCCTGTTCGCTCACGCACTGTTGATCCCGAATCTCAACTCCGCTGCCCTCATCCCCATGGGCGCACTTGCCGGCACGGCGGCCGCCGTGATCGGAACCGTGTCCACCTTGGGGGGTGCACTCATCGGCGCCACGCTGGATGCCCTGTACGACAACACCGTGCTGCCGCTGAGCGTCGGGTTGATGCTCAGTGCGGTACTCGGTGCCGCCATGTACTGGTGGTCGGACCGGGTGTGGGACGAGTCCGTCTCGCAGGACGTCGCCGTCGTGCCGGCTGCGGAGGCGCAATGAAACGCATCGGCCTGCTCGGGGGCATGAGCTGGGAGTCGTCGATCGAGTATGAGCGCCTCATCAACGAGGCGGTGCGGCGGAGGCTCGGCGGCACGGCCTCGGCCGATCTCATCGTGCGGTCGTACAACTTCGCCGACATCGAGGCGATCCAGGAGCGCGATGACTGGGACGGTGCATCCCGGCTCCTCGCACACGACGCCGCGTCACTCCAGCAGGCGGGGGCAGAGCTGATCCTGCTGTGCACGAACACCATGCACCGGGTCGCCGAAGACATCGAGGCGGCGATCACGGTGCCATTCCTCCACATCGGTGACGTCACCGCCGATGCCGTTCGCCGATCCGGTGTGTCCGACGTGGCACTCCTCGGCACCCGCTACACCATGGAGGGCGACTTCTACCGGTCGAGGCTCGAGGGCGCCGGCATCACCGTCAGGATCCCCGATGAACCGGATCGCTCCATGATCCACGACGTCATCTACGACGAGCTCGTCCAGGGCCGGATCGAGCCCTCCTCGAGGGACCGGTATCTGGTTGCGATCGATCGGATGATCGCCCAGGGCGCCCAGGGTGTGATCGGCGGCTGTACCGAGATCGAGCTGCTGGTGAGTGAACAGGACCTCCGTGTGCCGTTCTATCCAACGACCTCACTCCACGCCACCGCTGCCGTGGATGCAGCGCTGAGCTAGCGGAAGTCCCCATTTTCTGGGGGATTCTGGAATTACCGAATTCCTTACCAAGGAACTATGCAAAAACCCCAGGATCCCCTACCATCCCTCTCAGGAATAACCGGGGCTTGTGAAACAATTCACAAGCTCGGGGCATCAATGACAGAGAAAGGGAAGCCACATGGCACAGCGACTTCGGGTCCTCGGGATCGTGATGATCGTGCTCGGCGTGATCTTCGGCTTTGCCGGCGTGTATGCATTCACGCAGGTCCAGGCGGGCGCCGACTCACTCCAGGCGTTCAGCGAGGCACAGAACGTCCGACTCCAGTACAACGAGAACGGTGAGCTCATCGACCGAGGGACGACCGAGAACGCAGAGGCGATCTACGCCCTCGTCACTGAGACATGGGGCTACCCGATCAACGATGCCGACCTGGATCCCAACGATCCGCTCGTCAACACCGACTCCGAGTACATGTACCAGATGGGTGTGATCGGCTATCACATCCTGCATGGCACGCAGACCGTCGTCCTGACCGAGAGCGTCGAGTACGAGGGTGAGACCTTCGCAGCCGGCGAGTACGAAGTGGTCGTCAACGAGGTCGGTTCGGATGAGCGCGTCGCCGCAGGCCTCGGTGGCTACTGGACGGACTTCGACCGCATGCATCCACTCGAGGGCCCGGCACGCAGCCAGGCCTGGTCGGGCACAGCACACGGACTGTTCGGTGAGCTCGGCGTCGGGACCGTGACCGCGAACATGCTCCAGCTCAGCACCGGCATCGCAGCGATGATCTTCGGCCTCGGCCTGACCATCATCCTGCTCGGTGCCGGCCTCATCTGGATCGGCTCGGCCAAGGACGACGACGACCGTCCCGTCAAGGCGGACACGTCGCCCAAGCCGGAACCGGCCAACGCCTGAACGAAGCCCGAATCAACCGAGCGAGAAGGGCCCTTCGGGGCCCTTCTCGGCGTCCAGGACCACCCGGGCTCAGCCTCCGAACAGGGAATCCCATCGGCGGGCCGAGACTTCGTCGAGCGGCCAGAAGGTCTCGATCCTGAGCTCGGCCACCGTGAGGTCGTGGGCATCGCCGATGATGGCGATCGTGGTCAGGAACGAGATCTCGGTGTCTCCGACGCGGTACGTAGCAGGAACGAGGAGGTCGTCGGCGCTCGGCTCGGACCATCCGGCCTCGAGCGATTCGACATCCGGGAATTCGCGTACCTCCCTGAGGAGGCCGCGGAGGCCGGAGTCGCTGGGGAACGAGGCGACATCACGCTCGAGACGCCGATACAGGGCCCTGGCGGTGTCCTCCCACCCCACCATGTGTGGTCGCAGCCCGTCCGGATGGAAGGCGAGCCGCATGAGATTGAGGGGCGGAGTGATCCAGGCCGGCGGCTCCGGGAAGAGGGCGCCGACGAAACGACCGGCTGCGCCATTCGACACCACCATGTTCCATCGTCGATCGACGACGAGCGCGGGATACGGCTCGTGCGCCTCCAGCATGCGGTCGAGAACATGCCGGACACCCGGCATGTCGTCGATCGACGTCTCGGAGAACGCCGGCGAATGGCCCGCCGCCGACAGGAGCAGATTCTGCTCGCGCGGTGGCACATCGAGCGTTCGGCCCAAATGGATCACCATCTCGCGACTCGGCTTCGACCGGCCCGTCTCGAGAAAGCTGATGTGCCGTTGGGACACATCGGCTCGAGTTGCGAGCTCCATCTGACTCATCCCCCGCAGCTGCCGCCACTGGCGCAACTCGGGGCCGAACGTCGTCCGCATGGGGAGATCGTACGAGGTGGGCTGATTCGATCCCATGACCTGACGGGTAATTGCCGATACGACGTCACACCGAGATCATGGCCACCGACCAAGTGAAAGGACCACCGTCATGGCGAACCTCCATCTCGAGTCGGAGCGATGGGTGGCCGCAGATCCCGGCCGTGTGTGGTCGACCGTGTCGGATCTGGCCGGCTACGACCGCTATGCCGCCGGACTCCGAACGACCGAGATCGTCTCCGGATCCGAGCTCGGCGCACGGCGGCGCTGCACTGATCGCTCGGGGTCGGCGTGGGAGGAGACGTGCACCGTCTGGGAACCCGGTCGACGTATCACCATGACCGTCGATGTGCACACGTACCCGCTGAAGCTTCGGGCCCTGCTGCGTTCGTTCTCCGGCACCTGGATGGTGACGCCGTCCGACAACGGCTCACTCATCACGGTCGCATTCTCGGGAACGCTCAGGCGCTTCCCCGGATCACGTTGGCTCGCACGGAGCCTGGAGCGGCGAAATCGCTCCGTCGTCGAGTCCATTCTGGATCGCTACGAAGAGGACGAGGCGATGACGTCGTCGGGCACGGGTTGATCCGGGGTCAGCGCGACTGACGCCACGGCGATGAGGGGACGGGCGATGCGGCCGCGGACGTCCCCTGCCGCTTCGGTGGCAGCCAGGTGATCGATCGATGCTGCGATCGCGGCCAGCGTGTCGGCGTACCGGTGTCCCTCGGGCACCTCGCACGTCAGCCGAGCCAGCGACAGAGCCTGTGCCGGATCGCATCCTTGGAGGATCTCCCCGATGCCGCCGTGGAGGTCTGCGTACAGCGAGGTGAACAGGGGTTCCTTGGGCAGGATCGGCACGGTGGGCGGGGCGCCGGCATACCGGGGCCGCCGACCTTCGACGAGCGCACGCAGGTTGCCACCCATGACTGCGGAGAAGGACGCATGGTCGTATCCGGCGGCAGCGGTGACCCGTGCGGCGACCGTGGCGGACATCATCGGTCGCCCGTACGGCGTGTCGGAGGCGTACAGGATCCGCGACGGTGGCACGCAGGACACCAGTTGGGCGATGGAGGCCGAACTCCACCACGCGGTGTCGAAGAACAAACCTGGGTGATCATCGACGATGGGCGCCAATCTCGACAGGTCGCTGATCGCCGCGTGGGCCAAGATCACGTTCAGGTCGGGTATCGACTCGAGGAGGTGCACCACGTCGCGACCAAGCGATGGGATGCCCCGGCCTGCATGGACGAGAATCGGCAGTCCAGCCTCCGCGACCAGCGTTGCGGCACGGTGGACCACTGGGTCCGCCATCGAGAACTGCTCACCACGAGGGTGAAGCTTCAGCCCGACGAACCCGGCGTCGATGCAACGCTCCAGCTCAGTGATCGCCTCATCCCCGGTTCGCGGGTCGATCCGCACGAACGGGAGCAGGCGACCCTCCGATGCCGTCGCCTCGGCTTGGATGCGATCGTTGGGCTCTCGATATCCGCCAGGGTCGCGGCTCGTCATGATGACGGCGCCGCTGTGGCCCGCCTCATCGAGCCTCGTCAGCAGGTGACGCGAATCGCCGATCACGCCATCGGGATCGTTCGAGCCGGTATGGGTATGGGCATCCCAGATCTCGATGTCAGGCGGCAGAGCTGACATGGATGCGGTGTACCACGATGCGAGGAGATCCACGAGCGCAACCTACCCCGTTGCGGAGCAAGCGAAGCGGCGCCTGGGGTTCAGGCCTGTCCGGTAGCCTGCCGGCATCAGAGCTACCGGCACGCTGGATCATGACCCGACTCTCCGAAGGCCCCACCGTGGAAGTATCGACATCGATCGACGCGCCCATCGATACGGTGTGGGAGCTCATCTGCGACATCAATCTCTCCTCCCGGTTCCAGGACGAGTTCCAAGAGGCGACGTGGCTGGACGAGGATGCCCCCCGCCTCGGAGCGCGCTTCGTCGGGAGAAATGCGATCGGAGACCGACGCTGGGAGACGATCTCGACGATCGTCGGGTACGACCCTCCGGCACTCTTCCAGTGGGCCGTGAATGACGTCGACAACCCCGTCGCCATCTGGACGTTCCGTTCCGCCGAGCGCCCCGGCGGCACGCTTCTGACGTATCACCGCGTCGTCGGTCGTGGGCCGAGCGGGCTGACGGCGCTGATCGACAAGTATCCCGACCGCGAGGAGGAGTTCATCGCCCGGCGGGACGAGCAGCACCGCACCCACATGCAGGCTGTAGTCGATGGCGTGAAGCGACTGGCGGAGGGCCGCTAGGCACCGGCGACGATCGGGACCGTGATCTCGAGGATGGTTGCGTCGGGGGTGCCGGCCACAGCGACGGTCGGCGCCGAGGCGGGAATCAAGGCTGTGGCACCGCTGCTCAGTGAGTGCTCGCCGACCTGCGCACTCCCTTCGACGACCATCACGACCGTCGGCGTGGTTCTGCCAATCATCAGGTCGGCTCCGCCGGCGAGATGGTGCTCGACGATCGCATAGGCATCGTGCTCCACCAGCATGCGACTCCGGTCGGCCGTGGGGCCGAGCGACGGCGCAGCGGCTGAATCTACGACCATGCTCTCGAGAGCCTCGGAGATGTGCAGCTCCCGATGGGGACGGCCGTACTCGTCGTTCCAGTCGTACATGCGAAACGTGGTGTCGCTCGGAGTTTGGACCTCGGCGACCACGACCCCTGCACCCAGGGCATGGATGATCCCTGCCGGGAGGTGGTGAAAGCTCCCCTTCTGCGCCGGCACGGCGTTGAGGAGGTCGGGGAGACGGCCCTCGTCGATCGCCTGTGCGACATCGCGCGACGCCACGCCGTTACGCACACCCAAGTAGAGCACCGAGCCTGGATCGGCTTCGATGATGTACCACGACTCCGTCTTCAGCCGGGTCTCGGGATGGACCGCCACATACGCGACGCCGGGATGGACTTGCACGGAGAGATGCTCGCGTGCATCGAGCATCTTGATCAGCAGCGGGAAGCCACCATCCGCCGCCGGCGCGGCATCTCCGAGGATGAGATCGCCGCGGGTCCGGACAGCTTCACCGAGCGACATCCCGGTGAGGGCACCGGTGGTGATGAGAGAGCTCGGCGAGGCGACGTGGGGCGCCACCTCCGCCGGCAAGTCAGCGATCTCCCAGCTCTCAGCCACGACCCCTTGCGCCGGGAGATCCTTGCCGTAGGCGCTCAATCGCCTGCCGCCCCACGGACGCGGAACGAGGATCGGCTCGAGGAGAAAGGGGTCGAGGTTCGCTGCCATGGAGGTGGGATCAGTGTATGCCACCGACCTCGCGTGTCACGATCGAGATTGGGCGCCTGCGATCAGGACGCCACGATCTGAGGGGTGGGGTCCGTCTCCCAGGTGCCGTATGGGTCCACGACGACCACGTCGGCGCCGCGGGCGGCGGCGAGGTACCACTCGTCGATCACGCCCGTCAGGCGACGGTCGACCAACGCCGAGCTGACCTCATCGTCCGTTGCGGTCGTGCGCTCGGACACCGAGATGATGTGGAAGCCGAACTCGGATTGCACCGGCCCCACCAACTCGCCGATCGGTGCCGTCATCGTGGCGTCGGCGAATGCCTGGACGTAGCGAGCGGCGACATCGCACCCCAGGTCTCCCCCATTGGCCCCGCTGCCGGTGTCGGTCGAGACCTCGGCGGCGACGGCAGCGAAGTCCTCGCCTGCTTCGATCCGCTCGCGTGCGGCAATCGCCTCCTCCTCCGTCTCGGTGAGGATGTGGGTTGCACAGACGGTGGTCCATGAGGCCGGGTCGCTCGACCGCTCGGCTTCCACTTCCTCGGCCGATGGCTGATCGACCTGTGACTCGAGCTCCCCGACGATCGCGTCCTGGGTCATCAGGAGTGTCACGTAGCTGCGCAAGGTGTTCTCAGACACCTGCTGCGACTCGGCCATCTCCTCGATCGATGCGAAGCCGGCATTGGCGACGACCGCCTCGATCTGGGACTCGACCTCGTCCTCGGTGGCGACGTACCCGAATTGCTCGTCGGCGGCCTGTTCGGTGATCTCCCATGTCACGAGGGTGTTGAGTGCCTGCGTGAACGCCGTCGGCGAGTCCTCGTATGAGGCTCCGGCCAACTCCTCGACCCGGGAGACCGATATGTCGGCGCCGTTGACCGAGGCTGCGGAATCGTCGGAGGATCCGCAGGCTGCGGCGACGAGACCGAGGATGATGAGCAAGGGAATGAACCGCTTCACGGCGACCTTTCGCACGATGTGTCGGGAGGCTATGGGCAGACCACCGATATCGGGCCATGACCGGGTGAGAACCCCATGAGGATCGCCGTTCGGTCAATGGGCTCATCCGAGTACCGTCTCCCCACAGAGGAGGATGCACATGAGCGGACCGATCGACACACCCACGGACGAGACACCGATCGCACAGGACATCGTCGAGGTCCGTGAGGGCCGCACGGCGACCATCGGAACCATGGGCATCGTCCGTGCCCTCCCCACGAAGGGTCGGCGGACCATCGGCGCCTGGTGCCTCGTCGACGTGATGCTCCCCGGCGACGAGCTCGATCCCGATCCACTCGAGATCGGCCCGCATCCCCACATCGGCCTCTCGACGGTGACGTGGCTCCTCGAGGGCGAGGCCCTCCACTCGGACTCCCTCGGCACCGAGCAACTCATCCGACCCGGTCAGCTCAACCTCATGACGTCGGGCCGCGGTGTCGCCCACGCCGAACTCGGGACGGGAGGCGGAGTCCACGGGATCCAGATGTGGGTCGCCCAACCCGAGGCGACGCGGCACGGCAACCCGGCATTCGAGCACCATGCGGAGCTCCCGACGGCTGATCTCGGCATCGGCGAGGCCACCGTCTTCCTCGGCTCTCTGGCGGGTTCGACTTCCCGAGCCCGAACGGACACGGCCCTCGTGGGTGCGGATCTCCGTCTGGGCGCCGGGGCGGTGGAACTGGCTGCCGACCCGACGTTCGAGTACGGCATCGTTCCCATCGACGGGCGCGTGATGCTGAACGGCGCCGTCGTGGAACCGGGGTACCTCGGGATGATCACATCGCCGACCGAGCTCCTCCGCCTCGAGGTCGAGCACGGGACCCGAGCCCTCCTCATCGGAGGGGAGCCGCTCGACTCGAAGCTGTACATGTGGTGGAACTTCGTCGCTCGGACGCGTGATGAAGTCGACGAGGCCTGGCGCGACTGGCAGGACGGCGACACCGACCGCTATCCCGAGTTTCGTTCGGTGTTGGATCGCATCGATGCCCCGGCTCCGCCATGGGTCCGCGCTGACTGACCTCCACCGCTCGGTCGGTGACGAGGTTCACCGCGCGAAACGACCAACCGGGTCTCGGCAGGCGACACCCGAACCTCCTCCGCAGATGGGCAATCGGTAGCCTCGAAGGATGCCAGTCCGGACATCTGGGGCACCATGGTCACCCTGACCGCTGAGGTAGCCCGTGCTGAGGCGCTCGATCGTCATCACCTGTCCTCCCCTGGGTCGACGGTGATCGAGGTGGCCGACGACCTGATCGGTCTGCATGCGACCAGCCCGGCGACTCCGTATCTGTCCCTCCGCGCCCGACTCGCTGGATTCGAGCGCTCCGATCTGGACGACACCATGTACGGCACGTGGTCCATGGCGCGAGTCCGCGCGATGCGCCAAACGATGTTCGTGTTCCCCGTCGACACGATCGAGATGGCCATACCCGCCACTCGGGGTCTCGTGCGAACCACCACGAAGCAGTGGTTTCGCGAATCGGGGCTCACACAGGCCGAGTTCGATCGCTACGCCGTCATGGTCGAGGAAGCCCTGGCCTCGGGGCCCCAGACCGTGAGGCAACTGCGCGCCAACCTCGACCTTGGATCCGACATCGACGTGTCGGGGGTCGTCGCTCGCCTCTGTGACCTGTGCATCCTCGTCGGTGGTGCCGGGACCCACAGCTGGCGTTCACCGGTTCGGCAGTATCACCGATGGGTCGATGTGCTTCCCACCGTCGACGTCGACCGATGGGACGAGGAAACGGCGGTCGCCACCATGGTGCGCCGGTATGTCGAGACGTATGGGCCGGTCACCATGACCGACATCTCATGGTGGACCGGGTTGACGAAGACGAGATGCCGTGCGGCGCTGCGATCCTTCGAATCCGAGGTCGAATCGGTGGCGGTGGACGGATGGCCCGGGCCGCTCGTGCGGATTTCCCGCCGGCGGACGGGCGAACCAACCGAAAGCCGCATCGCCGTGCTCCCTCTGCTCGATCCATACGTCCAGGGGTACAAGGATCGTGCCCGTCTGGTCTCCCCGGAGCTGGAGGACCACGTCTACGACGGTGGCGGGAACGCAACGGCCACCGTCTGCCTCGACGGGCGGATCATCGGCGTCTGGCAGGCACTCGAAGGGTCCCCACCCACGGTGCGGTACCACCTGTTCGAGCCTCAGCCCCGGCATCTGCGTACGGAGATCGAGGCGGGCCTCGCCGACGCCGGTTCGATGGTCTTCGATCGGGCCGCCGAGGTCGATGCGATCGAGTCGATGCAACCGCTCCGAGGGCAGATCAACCGCAGCGCGATGCACCCCCTCGATGACGTCCCCCACCGTCACCGGAGGGCGGACCCGCACCGCGACACGAGCAAGGGCGCCGCGGAACGCTGAGAGCGAACCTCCGGCCCCTACTCGTCGTCGCCTTGCTCGTCGCCCTTGGAACGGTTTCGACGCAGCATCCGATCGGTCCAACGACCCTTGCCGACCTTCTCATCGGCCTTCGCCTGCATGCGGGCCTCGTACTCCTCCTGACTCTCGATGTTCTCGCTGTGGACGAGGTCGTAATGGGACGTGTATGTCTGGACCAGAGCGGTGACCGCTGCAGCGAATGGCAACGCCATGAGCGCTCCGATGCCACCGAGGAGATTCGCGCCGACGATGGCGGCACCGAACGCCACTGCCGGGTGGAGATCCATCGTGTTCGCCGTGACCCTCGGCGAAATCAAGTAGTTCTCGATCTGTTGGTACACGACGATCGCAATCAGCACCCAGAGGGCGTCGTTTGGATCCTCGAGAAGCGCCACGACCACGGGCACGACGCCCGCCAGGTAGGTCCCCACCGTGGGTACGAACTGGGAAACCACACCGACCCACAACGCCATCGCAAGTGGATACGGCAAGTCGAGCGCCACGAAGACGACGAAGTGATACACCGACGAGAAGAACGCGAGGATCGCTCTCGAGTACACCCAACCGCCCACCTTGTCGATCGAGATGTCGAAGATCGTGTCGATGTACTGCTGCTGCTTCTGCGGGAACCGACTGAGGACCGCACCCCGAAGCCTCGGCAGATCGGCGAGCATGTAGAACACGAACAAGCCGATCGTGAGGGCTTGGAACACCACGCCGACCACCGATCCTGCAAGACCGAGCACCGAGCCCAGGATGTTGTCGCGCAGCTCCTCCATGCGCGCCTCGTCGCTCTCGATCTCCTCGAGGAAGCCCGAGACGTCCAACTCGACCGAGAACGTGTCGTTGACCCACACCGTCACGCGGTCGGCGTACTCCGGGAGTCTCTCGATGAGCTGGGAGATCTGCCCGATCACGAGTGATGCCATGGCGGCAACGAAGACGATGGCGATCAATAGGAAGACGAACATGACGAACCCGGCCGCAGCGCCCCGCTTCCAACCGCGCTTGGTGAGGCGCTCCACGCCGGGTAACAGCGCCAACGCTATGAACACCGACAGGATCAGCGTGAGGAGGAAGTCCGTCGTCGATGAGAAGACCCAAATCGACCCGAACCAGAACGCAGCGACGACGACGGTGCCGCCCGCCAGACGGGGAAGCCACGTCCGATACCACGAGTGTCCTTCCTCCGTTTCCGTCGGCTCGGTCAGCGTCGTGTCCGTCATAGTCCCTCCACAGGTGCTGCGGCGAGTATGACGTCGGGAGGCCGACGCACTGCGGCAATCGCGACCCGAGCTGATCCACCGTCGCGGCGGAGGCGGGTGTCGTCGCGTTCGCCTCGTACGAGTGGCTCGATGGAGCAGTGTCGAAGCTTCCCAGGACTGGCAGCGGCGCTGCCGATCCGCTTCGGTGGCCTGCTGCTCGCAACGATCGGCGTCCAAACGCCGCTCTGCGGCTTGAAGAACTTCTCCGCCTGGGGCGATCCGTCGTAGGGCGTCTTCCTAGACTTCCGGCGAAGACGGGCCTGTAGCTCCAATGGCAGAGCAGCGGACTTTTAATCCGAAGTGTGTGGGTTCGAATCCCACCAGGCCCACGCGGACCTGCCTCTGGCAGGTCCGGCGGACTCGGCCGTTGTACGGTGATCGGGTGATTCGTGACGCGACGACGGCTGATGCGCTCAGGCTCGCTGAGATCACCGTGGACGGTTGGCGGCGCACACATGCCGCACGGCCGAACAGGGGAGAGAGCTGCGGAACGCCGTTCGACAACACCGAGCCCCAATCCGCAGTAGCGTTGGACACGGACCACTCGAGGAGGGCACATGGACGATCAGGAAACCTGGTACGAGCGATTCGCGACCGCGTTCGCATTCCTCCCCGTCGTGATCGTGCTGGCGTTGCTCTTCCTGGGGCTGGTCGGCATCGTCTTCCTGTACGACTGAATCCCAACCGGAACGGTTCAGGGCCGCACTGACTTCACCGCAGCAGTCGCTGCTTCGCTCACGCTCCTGGCTCCGTCCAGGGCACCCTCGTACGCAGCGCTCGCTGCGAGCTCTGCATTCACCCCGGCTTGGATGGCCGCCCGTCTCGCTCCGTCGATCGCCGCACTCGAGACCGCTTCGACGTCCTCTTGCGTCTGGGCAGCTTGCTCGGTCACCGCTGCGGACGTCATGCGGACGGCGATGAGGGCATCCGATCCGATGTCAGCTGCACCTTCGGCAGCGCCAGCCACGGTTCCCGACACGATCTCGGTGACGCTCCCGGGAGCAGATCGGATCTGATCGACGGCATTCGAGGCCACCACATCGATGGCCTCTCTGAGGACCACGCCGGCGTCGGCGCTGGCACCGATGACACCTTCGGCGACTGACGCCGTTGCATCTGCGACGCTCAGGCCCGCCTTCGTTGCGGCGCTGCGTGCAGAGGCTGCAAGGGCGCTCACGTTCTGACGGGAGGCACGGCGCTCCTCATCGAGTACCTCGATCGCACCGGTCACCGCCCCGCGAGTGGTGCGGGCGATCCCGGTTCCGGCATCGCCGGCAGCAGCGATGGCACCCTGCATCGCCTCGGTCGCTGCCTCGAGGGCGTCTTCGGTTCGATCGCCGCCAGTGCGTGCGGCGTTGCGGACTGTGCTGGCAGCACCTCGGGCAATCCCCTCGGTGCCCGCAAGCACGGCCGACATCTGCCGCTTCGCCTGTTCGGTCACATCACCCCGTGCCATCGTGCCACCTCCCGTGAATGCGGGCGCATGTTGCCACAGCGAGCCAACAGGATCACGCGCGAAATACGCCGGCAAGGCACCGCGTTGGCCCTGCATGACCGATACCAGCATCACCACCACCAACCTCACCAACCCGACCATCGACGTCATGAACTCGCACGTATCCGTGCGATCGTTCACCGACGAGCCAGTCTCGGACGAGATGATCGACACCATTCTCGACGCAGCACGCCGGGCACCGACGAGCAGCAACTGGCAGACGTACAGCATCATCGTGGTCCGCGACCAGGAGACCAAGAAGCGGCTCGCCGAGCTCGCCGGCGGCCAACGCCACATCGAGCAGAGCCAGGTCTTCCTCGCCTTCGCCGCCGACCTCCATCGGCTCGGGATCGCCGCATCGATCCACGGCGTCAAGCCGGCTCGGGGGCTCGAGCACACCCTCACCCCCGTCGTCGACGCTGCCATCGTCGGCGAAGCCGCCCAGATCGCCGCCGAGTCGTTCGGGCTCGGTGCCGTGATGGTCGGCGGGATGCGAAGAGAGGCCGCCGAGGTCGCAGAGGTGCTCGAGCTCCCGGAGCAGGTGTTCGTCGTCTACGGCATGAGCGTCGGATGGCCTGCGAACGATCCGAGGGCCGATGGGCTCAAGCCGAGGCTGCCCGAGCGCCTCGTGGTGCACCGGGACTCGTACTCGGACGAGAACGCCCGTGCCATGATCGAGGAGTACAACCGCGAGCTCGCCGAGTTCTACGACCGGCAGGGACGCAACACCGACGCCTCATCGGCGTGGACCGGCCCGCTCGCGAGGGGGTCGGTGAACCTCCGATACGCGACCCTGCGTGCGGCGCTCGATGACATGGGCTTCAGATTCGACTGACCCCGCTGTGGAGGCGACCGGTACGCTGCGGGCCATGACATCAGACCGTTTCGCCCTCCGGCGGGCCGACTTCCTCGAGCGGCTCGGAGACACCATCGCCATCGTGCCGGCCAACGTCGAGCAGATCCGCAACGATGACGTCACGCACGCGTTCCGCCAGGGATCTGACTTCTTCTTCCTCACGGGATTCGACGAACCGGACTCGATCGCGGTGTTCGATGCGTCGCACCCGACGGAGAACTACGTCCTGTTCGTCCGACCACGGGACCCCGAGATGGAGTCGTGGAACGGCCTCAGGGCGGGCACCGAAGGCGCCGTCACGGACTTCGGTGCCGATGCGGCGTTCCCGCTCGCAGACTTCGAACCGTGGCTCCGACGCCGCCTGCGAGGCCACACGGAGGTCGCATTCACCCTCGGGGCGCGACACGCAGACACGATCATGCGGGCCATGTCCTCCGCCCGAAGCCACTCTGACCGCATGGGCGTGGTGGCGCCGCACCGGCTCGTCGATCCTCGGGCGATCCTCCACGAGATGCGGCTGATCAAGTCCGAGGACGAGATCGAGGCGCTGCGCAAAGCCTCACACATCAGCGCTGTGGCTCACATCGAAGTGATGCGATTCGCCCGGCCCGGCCTCACCGAACGCCAGGCGCAAGCCGCACTCGAGTACGTCTTCGGCGTCATGGGGGCGGAGCGCGTCGGGTATGGATCGATCGTCGCAGGTGGTGACAACGCCGTCATCCTCCACTACGTGGAGAACGACCAGACACTCGAGGACGGGGACCTGCTGCTCATCGATGCCGGAGCCGAGTATCGCCACCTGACCGCCGACATCACCAGGACCTTCCCGGTGAACGGCACCTTCACCCAGCCGCAACGCGCGGTGTACGACATCGTGCTCGCTGCAGAACGAGCGATCATCGACGATTGCGCACCCGGCCTCCCGTACACGGCCATGCACACGAAGGCCATCGAGATGCTCACCGAGGGAATGGTGGACATCGGTCTCCTCCCGGGACCAGCGGACGAGGCCGTTGCAAAGGGCTGGTATCGAGAGTTCTTCTTCCACGGGACCGGCCACTGGCTCGGGATCGACGTCCACGATGCCGGCGCCTACCGGCTCGACGGGGCGGGCAGGCCGCTCGAGCCTGGCATGGCGTTCACCGTCGAGCCGGGAATCTACGTCTCGCGAGACAAAGCCACGGTCACCCTCTCGGAAGCTCCCTACGACGCTGACGAAGCTTCCGTTCTGGCGTTCGAACTCGGGGGCGCCGAAGCAAAGGCGGAGTTGGCGAGGCGCCGGGACGAGGCAGGAACGCGAATGTGGTCCGTTCCCGATGACTTCCTCGGAATCGGTGTCAGGGTCGAGGACGATGTGCTCATCACGCCGTCCGGGCACGAGAACCTGACGGCATCGGCCCCGACGTCACCTGACGGCATCGAAGCGGTGTGCGCCGAGACGAGCGTGCTCCCCTTCTTCGACTGACCGACCTCGCTCGGTCCGATCAGGCGTCGCGCATCTTCTTCCGCAGGTTCGCGATCGTGTCCGCGTTCGTGCTCGGTTCGATCCCGATTCGCGGCAGCCTCGCCGAGTTGCGGCGGTACCTCGACTCGGACACCTCGGAGTCGTCCGGGTCGACCTCGTCGTCGACCTCGTTGGTCGGAGGGGCGACCGCCGGTGAGTAGTCGAACACGTACCCGCTCGACTCCCCGTCCTCCGTCGCCTCCGGAGCCGACGACACGTCCTGATCCGTTGCAGCATCAACCGAGGCCAGCTCGTCCATCTCGTCCTCGTCGTGCACCTCATCGGACCAACCGATCCCGTCGCCAGTGCCCTGATCGCTCCCCTCGGCATCTGCCGAGTGATCAGCGTCGTTCGCATCTGCGAGATCATCTCCAGGGTGCGTTCGAGCGAACTCCTCCTCGCGCTCCGCCCTGACCTGCTGCAGCGCCTCCATGGCCTCGTTCCGGACGGCTTCGAGGGAATCTCCATGGGCGGCTTCCTCTGCCGCCTCAGCTGCAGCGAGACGGTCGGCAAGCGAGATGCCACCCTCGGGGATGTCATCCTCAGCTGCATCGACGTACTCGGTCGTCTCGGCCTCGACGAAGGAGATACGGTCCTCCGTCACGGGCTCTTCGTCCGGCAGCTCCGCCACGGGGGCGTCGTCGGCCACCACGGCCTCGACCTGATCGGCAACCTCGGTCGGTTCATCGGCATCGACGATGTGCGAGGAGTCGCTCGTGACTGCCGGGTCGCCCGACGCTTCGATCTGGGTCAACTCGGCGGTCGTTGTCAGCTCGGCGGCATTCTCGGTACGGGCCTCTTCGTTCGCGTCCGGTACCTCGGTCTCACGGGCAGCGAGGTTCGATTCCCTCGCCGCGAGGGTGTCCTCGCGCTCGCGAAGCTCAGCGTCCCGTGCATCGAGCTCCTCGCTGGCCGCGTCGAGCTCGGCTTCCCTGTTCTCGAGATGCGCTCGCAGCTTCGCAACCCCGTCGGTGTCGGCTCCGATCTCCTCGATGCGAGCGGAGAGCTCGGCTTCGCGCAAGGTAAGCCGCTCGACTTCGTGCTCCAGCGCACGCTCGCGCTCCGCTGACGCCTCGGTGTCCTCTGCAGCGGCCTTCTCAGCCTGAGCGGCAAGGTCGCGCTCTCTCTCCTCGAGGAGCGCAAGTCGCTCTGCGAACTCGGCCTCTCGACGCTCGCTCTCGGCATCGGCTGCAGCTCCGTCGTCGGCGGCCGCCTGTTCGAGCTCCCCCGCCCGGGTGTCGAGTTCGGTGCGGCGATGGTCGAGCTCTTCGGCCAGGGCATCGAGCTCACGGGCACGCCGCTCGAGCTCCGCCTCGCGCTCATTGCTCGACTCGGCGAAGTCATCGTGGGCATCCAAACGAGACTCGAGGGCGGCCTCTCGTTGCTCGACGTCGGCCTGCTGGGCATCCAGGGAGGCCTGAAGCTCACGCAGTTCGCGCTCTCGGTCCTCGAACTCCGACTGGATGGCATCCAACGACGACGTGACGTCGTCGACGGCCTTGCGCTGACTCGCCATGGCAGCGGCGGTCTCCTCGAGCTCGCGTTCCTTCGCCTCCAATTCCGTCCTGAGGGTGTCGAGTTCGGCCGCGGCGGCCTTCGTCTCGGTCTCTGCGACGGCAACCTGCTCTCGGTCTGCCTCGATGGAGGCCTTCTCCTCGTCGAGGACGGCTGCGCGTTGCTGCAATTCGGCCTCGGCGGCCTCCTGATCGGCTTTCGCTGCGCGCCTGGCTTCCTCGCGTTCGGCTTCGATGGCGGCGCGGTCGAATTCGAGCTCCTTGCGGTGCTGTTCGATGGCCGCAGCCTCCCCCTCGGCTGCCGCCCGAATGCCCACTGCTTCTCGTTGTGCTCGTTCCACCATCTCGAATGCTTTCTGTTCGGCGTCTGCGAGTTCGTCGGCCTGCTTCCTCGCAGCTTCGAGAATCGCCTTCGCTTGGTCCTGAATGGTCGATGATTCGATACGAATGAGTTCGGCGTCGTCACGGGCAGACTGAAGCACCTGGTCCGCCTGCTCTTCAGCGGCCTTCGCCGCTGCTTCGTGCAACTCGGCTGATTCGAGCTTCCTGCCGACGTCCTCGAGTGTCTGCTCGGCCTCGCGCGAGGCATGATCGAGGATCTCAGCGGCCCGCTGTTTGGCGTTCTCGACTTCTTCGATCTGCTCGCGGGCGGCCGCAGCTTGCTCGCGCATGCGAGCGACGTCCTCCATCGCGGCCGATCGCATTTCAGCGGTCTCCGCTCGGACGCTCTCCACTTCCGCAAGGGCTGTCTCTTCGAGGGCCTGGAGCTCGCTCTTCCGAGCGGCCCGAATGTCTCGGAGTTCAGCCTCCAATGCGCTCCTCGCAGCCGCTCCTTCGGTTTCGACGGAAGTCCTCGCCGCAACCATCTCGACCTCGGTGGTGGCCCGGAGCTCAGCTGCGTCGGATGCGTCGCTCTCGGCACGGGCCAGGAGCGCCTGGGCTTCCGCCCGGATCGACTCGGAGTCCGCAGTGGCGGTGGCGAGCAGCTGATCGGACTCCTCGCGGGCTTGCTCGTGAAGTTCGCGAGCTTCCTCCCGGAGGGCATCGGCCGACGACCTGGCGTCTTCGAGGTCCTGCTCGGCACGCTCGGAGGCGATGTGCGCGCGTTCGAGGATGTCGGCGGCATCGGCCTTCATGGCATCGGCTGAGCGCTTGATCTCGTCGGCGAGACGGGTGCGTTCCTTCGCCTGGTACTCGAGCGTCGAGACCTGTTCCTTCGCCTTCGCCACCTCGCCGCGGCGCTCGCTCTTGGCGCGGGTGATGGCGGTCTTGGCCGCAGCGACCTTGAGCTTGAACTCCTCGAGGGTGAGCTCGGCTTGCCGCTCGGCCTGCTCGACGATCGACTGTGCCTCACGCTTCATCGATGCAGCGGCAGCCTCCGCTTCGGCTCGAACCGCCTCGGCATCGCCGAGGATCTTGCCGGCTGCCTCTTCGGCCTCGGCCCGCATCGACTGAACTGCGTCCTCGGCCTCGGTGCGGATCGACTCGGCCACCTCCTCGGCTTCGGCGCGGATCGACTCTGCCCGCTCGCCGGCCTCGGTGACGGCAGCTTCCGCTTCCGCTCTCTTCCGGGAAGCGTCATCTCGAAACTCCTGCGCCTCGACGCGGAGCGCCTCAGCGCCATCGCGGGCCGTTGCGAGCGTTTCGGATGCTTCCTGCTCGGCCGCGGCCGCCATGGCACGGAGCTGTTCGATCTCAGCGGACTTCTCGGCGATCTCGGCCATCTGCGCCTCGTGGGCCTGTTCGGCCTCATCGAGAAGGCTCCGAGCCTGGCCCTCGAGCTGTTCGGCCTCGGACGCGGCGTCGTCCCGGATCCGCTCAGCTTCCTGGAGAAGTGCTTCCGCTTCCGCCGCGGCGGCGGAACGGGCCTCGTCCATCTGACTCTGCGCCTCGGTGACCAGGTATTCGATCCGCTTGCTGGCGCGCTCGTCGGCGTCGAGGAGTGACTTCTCGGCTGCGTCCTCGGCGATGACCAGCATCTCCTGGACGCGCTCCTCCGCCTCGGAGATGATCGTCGCCGCACGCGCATGGGCCTCGTCGACCGAGCTACGGGCCGCAGCGACCTCCTCCTCGGCACTCACCCGGATGGCTTCGGCCGCCGCTTCTGCGTCGGAGATGATCTCCATGGATCGCTCTTCAACCCGTCGCATCGTGCCGACCGGGTCGATCTCGATGCCCTCATCGCTGTTCGTGACCTTGGTTTCAGCGATGAGGGCATCGATCTCCTCGCGGACCCGGTCTCGCTCCACGCTGAGTTCCTTGACCCGATCCTCGGCCTCGAGCACCGTCTGGCGCATCGCCGCGGCCTCGCGTTGGGCTTCTTCGAGGATCTCAGCGGCCTGTCTCGTTGCGTCATCGATGTCCTCGGGCAGGTCGACGACGGAGACGCCGACACCGGCGAGCACTTCTTTGGCCCGATCCTCGGCGTCGGCTTCGATCTGGGCAGCCTGCTTGCGAGCTCGCTCGAGGATGCGGTCCTTGGCCTCGAGAACCGCTGCGATCGCCGCGTCGACGGATTGCCCCTGCTCGTCCTTGACCTTCTGTGCTTCGTACTCGGCTTGCTGAAGTCGAAGCTTGGCGTCCTGGGCCCACTGCTCGAGCTCTCGGAAGTTGCTTTCGAGCTCCGAGAGGAAGGCGCGAACCTCGCGCTTGTCGTATCCCTTGCGCGATGTCGAGAACTCGCGTTCTTCAATCGAGAGCGGAAGCTCGGGATTGTGGGTGGTCACGTACCGTCCAGTCTCTTCTTGGATAGGTGTCGGCGCGACCAGCCTTCTTCTTGACGGGTTCGTATCTAGTCATCGATGGGTTTTCGCGCCCATCGAGCCCTGCGCAACGGCGAATGGACGCAGACGAGCCCCGGTCTCGCCGGGGCTCGTTCGGATCGGGTGGCGTGGCCTCGACGTCAGCCCAGAGCGGTGATGACCGATTCGTCGAGTCCTGGGAACGTCCGGATGTACTCGCGGCGCTCGGTCTTGAGCCGATCCACCATCGCGTCGTACTCGTCGAGCCGCCCTTGTGCCTCGTACATCTCGCGGGGCCGCAGCAGTTCGTCGTCCGGGAAGCCGGGTAGATCAGCTGCGATGAAGTATCCGAAGTCCGGGTCCTCGCGCCACTCGATGGAGTCCTCCACGATCGCCTGCACGACGGCGCTCGAGTGCGGGATCCTCACCTTCTTCGATCGTGGATCGTCGTCAGCGCCGCCGACGCGACCGGTGTTCATCAGATACACCTCGACGTCAGGCATCGTGGCGAGCAACTCCAGGAACCGATTCCCCATGAGGGCGTCGTTGTCGAAGAAGAACGGGTTCGTTCCCGGCACGCGCAGGCTCTTGCCGGCTTCCGCCGCTCCGCCTGCGCTGGTCCCTTTCGTCTCGCCGAGCATGAAGTAGGCCGCAGCCTGCTCACGCTTGAGCTTCGCCACCGCTGGGATGATGTTCTCGTTACGGTTCAGGAGGAGGATGTAGCTCGCAGGTGGCAGGTTGTTCGGATCCCGGTGGCGGATGTTCGCCAAGGGGAACGTGGACCGGCCGTTCGCCGTATAGGAGTCGTTGAAGAAGTCGACCTTCCCCTCAGGACTCACCCACGTGCTCTCCAGCCATGCGTCAGAACGCGTGGTTCCCCCGTAGATGGTCGGCTCGTCCTCGGGATCGAGCCCGAACGTCTTTGCGAAGCACCCGTTCTCCGTCGAGTAGATCTTCCCGCCAGGGAACAGCGCCGTGAAGTCGTCCTGGACGGGCAGCGATCCGAGCTGCTGACGGAACGTCGTGGTCGTCTTGCCGGTCCCCGACAGGCCGAGGATGAGCATGGACTTCTCTTCGCCGTCGACGTCCGGGAACGTCTTGAGCCCTGAGTGCAGGGCGAGTCCGCCGCGGTGGTAGACGAGGTGGTTCCACATGCGGAGCCCGCCCATCTTCGACTCACCGAAGTAGTCCGACCCGAAGACCCGGGTCACGTAGTTGTCGTGATCGACCAGGATCAGGCGGTCCATGGGCTTGCCGGGTGCCGGCAATCCTGGCGTGTAGACGACGGTGAACTCCGGCGTCCACTCGTCGTCCTTCGGGAAGTACAGCTGCTGCTGCATCGCTGGGATGTTGGACTGGATCTTCTCCATGAAGAGCCGTGAACCCGTGCGGAAGTTGGGATCGGGACCGATGTAGCCCTCGATCAGGACCATCTCCTTGTCCGCGATGTAGGCGTCCTGTTTCGCCGCCCACTCCTCGTACTCGGCGCGGGGCATTCGGTTCTTGTAGTTCTCTTCTTCGGTGATGAAGAAGGTCGAAGGGGCGAGCCGGGCTTTCACCTCTGCCTGGTAGTTGATGTTGTCGAACTCCGTCACGGTGACCCTGGGCATGTGCTCCAGAACCCACTCGCGCATCTCGGCCTGGGTCGGGTTGGCGATCACGGATCCTGCGGTGGGTAGTTCGAATCCCACGGTGTCCTCCTCGGGTACCCGGTATTCCTTAGTCGCAGACTACAAGATTACCCGAAGGCTCGCCGAGGCAAAGAGCGATGTTTCCCGCGTTCACGCTCCCGGATCGGCCGCCTGCCTCGGATCGGCCTCTGTCTCGGGTCGACGCAGATCAGCCTGCCATGCGGCGGACGAGCCAGTCCGCCAGCGACTGTCCCGTCTTCGCTGCCTTCTCGGCGAGCTGTGCCTCGGCGCCGATCCAATCACCCGAGTCCGGATAGGAGGTCGTGAGATCCACATACACCTTGAGCTTCGGTTCCGTTCCCGAAGGTCGCGCCAGGACGCGACCCGTCGCACCGAGCTGCATCTCGATGAGGTTCGTCGCTCCGAGGTAGCGAGGGCGGTGTTCGGCGCCGGTCGCAAAGTCCCGCACCTCGGTGACATCGAAGTCCCCGATCTCGCCGGGAGTCGCTTCGCGTAGCTCTCGCATCGCCCGTGCGATCTCCTCGGATCCGTCCACCCCTTCTCGCCGGAGGCTGACCTGCGCCGAGGTCCAGACACCGTATGACCGGTAGAGCTCACCGAGCCGATCGACCACGGTCATCCCGTCCCCGGCCGCGACCGCCGCGAGCACGGCGAAGGCAACGGCTGCCGAGATGCCGTCCTTGTCCCGGACGGTGTCCCCCACCGAATACCCCAGTGCTTCCTCGTACCCGAGGATCATGGGCGCCTCCCCCTCGTCGGCCGTGAGGTCGAGTGAGGCGTTCCAGATCCACTTGAAGCCGGTCAGGGTCTGGGTGAACGTCACGCCGTGCCGATCAGCGATGCGTCCGAGCAGAGGCGACGACACGATCGAATTGATGACCGGTCCCGATCGGTCGCCTCGATGGTGCAGGAGGAACTCGGCGAGCAGGCAACCGATCTGATTGCCCGTCAGTGCCTTCCACTGGCCACCGGGGAAGGGGACGGACACCGCAAGACGATCGGCATCGGGATCATTCGCGAGGACGAGATCGGCGTCCACGGATGCCGCCAGCTCGTGCGCCATGTCCATGGCTCCCGGCTCCTCGGGATTCGGGAAGCTCACGGTGGGGAAGCTTCCGTCGGGCTCGAACTGGCGAGCAACGGGATGGACGTTCCCAAACCCGAATCGCTCGAGCGCCGAGACCACGGCGTCGCCTCCGACGCCGTGCATGGCGGAGTAGACGATGGACTGAGATCGGTCGCCGGTGAGGGAGGGCAGCGTGGTCGCCACGTGGTGGAGGTAGTCGTCGAAGACGTCCTCGCTCACGGGCACGCCGTCCGGGTGTTCGAACGGCATGGCGGCCCGCGCAACCTTGTTCGCGGGCCCGACCTTGGCGATCTGCTCGGCAATCTCGGTATCGGTCGGACTCACGATCTGGGCGCCGTTCGATGCGTAGACCTTGTATCCGTTGTCGGCAGGCGGATTGTGGCTGGCCGTGATCACGACAGCCGCACAAGCACGTGCCTGAAGCGCTGCATAGGCCACGAGCGGTGTGGGTGTCGGCTCGGGGAAGTATCGGACCTGGAAGCCGGCGGCGAGCAACACCCCGACGGTGTCCTCCATGAAGGTCTCCGACGAGACCCTGGCGTCGCGCCCGACCAGCACGAGGCGACGGTCGTCGGGCACGGTCTCGTCGAGATAGGCTGCGAGACCGGCCGTCGTGCGAATCACGACCGCTCGGTTCATGCGATTCGAGCCGCCCTCGACGACGCCGCGGATACCTGCGGTCCCGAATTCGAGGGTGCCGGCCATGCGATCGGCGAGCTCCTCTGAGCCGCCGTTCGTGAGCAACGCAGTCAGTTCGGATCGTGTCCGGGGGTCTGGATCACCGTCGATCCACTCGCGGGTACGCGCTTGGAGATCGTCCACACGAGCGAGAGTACTTCCGTCGGCACGAGAAGGGAATCTTCGCGCTCGAGCCGGCGACTCGGCGATCCCATGACATGAGCGGAGGTTTAGCCTCTGGGTATGAGCACTTCCACGCCATCCCTCAGTCCCGAGTACCGCAGCGAAACCATCGACGCCATGGATGGAGGCACCTTCGACGTGGTCATCGTGGGGGGAGGCATCACGGGCGTCGGGTGCGCACTCGACGCCGCCTCACGGGGATTGTCGGTCGCCCTCATCGAGCAGCGCGACATCTCGTCGGGGACCTCGAGCCGGTCGTCGAAGCTCTTCCACGGCGGCTTGCGCTACCTCGAGCAGTTCGATTTCAAGCTCGTCAATGAGGCACTCCACGAACGCGAGCTCATCCGGCAACGCCTGGCGCCTCACCTGGTCTGGCCCGTTCCGTTCATCTATCCGCTGCGCCATCGCCTGTGGGAACGGTTCTACGTCGGTGCCGGCATCACCCTCTACGACGCAATGGCGAAGATCGGCGGCAACACCCTCCCCCGCCAGTGGCATCTCACCAAGACGGACCTCAAGGAGGTCTTCCCGAGCGTCAAAGCCGATGACTTCGTGGGAGGCATCCGGTACTACGACGCTGGGTGTGACGACGCCAGATACACCGTCGCCGTCGCTCGCACCGCGGCTGCTCGGGGTGCGCGCATCCTGACGAGCGCTCGCGTCAGTGGATTCATCTGGGATGGCGACCGGGTTGCCGGGGTGAAAGCAACCGACCTCGAGTCCGGACGCGAGCTCGAGGTCAAGGCCGATGTGGTCGTGAACTCGACGGGGGTGTGGACCGATCGAGTCGAAGCGAACGTGGGCGATCGCCACACCGACGTCACGGCGTCCAAGGGCATCCACATCGTCGTGCCCAAGGACCGGATCAAGTCTCGCGTCGGCTTCATCACCCGCACGAAGTCCAGCGTCCTCTTCCTCATCCCCCACGAGGACTTCTGGCACATCGGCACAACCGACACGCCCTGGGAACTGGGCCTGGCACATCCCGCGGCCAGCCGCACGGACATCGACTACGTGCTCGAACAGGCCAACCAGGTGATCGATCCGCCGTTGACCCACGACGACGTCGTGGGCGTCTACGCCGGACTGCGGCCGCTGGTCAGCGGCGACGCCGAATCCACGGCCAAGCTGTCCCGCGAGCACAGCATCACGAACCCGGCTCCCGGCTTGGTCACCATCGCCGGCGGCAAGTACACGACGTACCGGGTGATGGCCGAAGACACCATCGACCGGGCATTCGAATCCATCGGCGTGGAGGTCGCGCCTTCGACCACCGAAGAGATCACGCTGATCGGTGCAGACGGCTACGAGGCGATGAGAGCGAGGGCCGACGACATCGCCGCCGAGTACGGCGTCGAACCGGCGGAGGTTCGCCGACTGCTCCGGCGTTATGGAGACGAGGCGACGGAGATCCTCGATCTCGCCGCCTCCGATCCCGTGCTCGCGGAGCGGATTCCCTCCGGCAAGTACCTCGGAGCCGAGGTCGCCTTCGCCGTCCAACACGAAGGTGCGCTGCATCTCGACGACGTCCTCACTCGGCGCACGCGCCTGTCGGTCGAATGTGAAGACCGTGGCGTCAAGGGAGCACCGTTCGTCGCCTCGATCATGGCCGAGGCGCTCGGCTGGGACGCCGCCACTGTGGCGAGGGAGCTCGAGCACTACGAGGCTCGAGTGGAGGCTGAGCTGGAGTCTCAGCGCATGCCCGACGACCACACTGCCGATGCCGCTCGGATGGGGGCTCCGGATATCCGCACGATGGGCGCCGAGTAGCCGCCCAGGGCGGAATGGGGCGCCCGAGCTATCGGGCGGCAGTCAGGTTCAGAACGATTCGCTCTGCTCGAGGTAGTCCTCGTACGTCTCCCCAGCCGACGGCCGCGCATAGTCGTAGACGACCCATGTCGAGGCCATGTGGTCGTGCCAGGCTCGGCGGTTCTTGTCGACGAGCACCCATAGATACCCGACCCAGAACACGATGGCCGAGATCCCGTACCCGAGGATCCGGATGATGCTCCGGCCGATGGTCGGTGACTGCCCAGAAGAACTCACCACCCGCAGACCCATGAGCGACTTGCCGATGGTGCGCCCGGTGAGCGCCCAGAACATCACGAAGTACAGAGCAATGATGAACGGGATGAGCAAGACATAGATCGACGAGAGCGATGCCCTCGTCTCCACGCCCACTCGCTCGAGCGTGTCGTCGGCCAACACGGCGATCCATCCCCCGATAGCGAGGATGCCCGCAACGACGACGAGATCAATCGCAAAGGCGAAGAGGCGCGTGACGAACCCAGCTGCCCGGCCGTTGAGGACGTGCATGTCGTTGCGGTTGGTCACGTTTCCTCCCCGACCTTCGGCGGCAGGGGCCGATCCGGTCGACGGAGCAATCGCCGGAACATGCCCTCCGTCAGGCCGTCTGCGGCAGCCCCGGTTTCCCGAACCTCCTGGACGGCAGATCCGGTGATACCGATGGTCTGGTCCCGCACCAGCTCGGCGAGCTCGGGTGAATCGCTCAACAGGCTCACGATCCCCTCCGTCGACTCCTGGAAGGCGTAGACGGCCAGGACCCGACCGCGGGCGTATTCGGCGGTCCCGACGTTGGTCAGCCGTTCTCGCTCCTCGGAGATGGCTTTCCTCGTCGGTTCGGTCACACCGGCAATGAAGGGAGCAACACCGGTCACTTCGGCGAGATACGCGGTCGTGTCGATGGCGACACCGAGCGTGCGGGTGAACGGGTAGGCCATGCGTTGAGCCGATTCCGCAGCTCCGCTCGCCAGTGCCGGCAGCTCGGAGACCCACCCGACGAACGCCATCACGTTGGGATCGGCCTTCACCAACATCGGGCCGGAGTCCGGTTCGTGGTCGAGGGCATCGAGCTGCTGAGAGACCTTCATGAGGCGATCGATCGCCTCGCCGATGCCCCCGGCGACGATCCTCACGACGGTCTTGTACGCGTCCTCCGGAGAGCGTTCCTCGAGCTCGGCGGTCTCGGTCTGGTCCGACATCGAACAAACCCTAATCGGGCCGATCCGTGGCCTCGCCTCGGGCCCCATCTCGGGCCTCGTCTCGGACGTGATCCCGGGCGCGATCGGGGGCACGATGTCGATGCCCGTCACGGGTCGGGAACCCATATACTCCATCGCCGTAGCCGGTCTGGCTCTGTACACTGGCGGGCGCCCAGCCCCCATCGTCCAGCGGCCTAGGACTCCGCCCTTTCAAGGCGGCAACGGGGATTCGAATTCCCCTGGGGGCACAACGGGGGCGTGGTGAAGTCTGGAGTTCACGCCGGCCTGTCAAGCCGGAGGTCGCGGGTTCAAATCCCGTCGCTCCCGCCAAGCTCGGTCTCCGCGGAGATGCGAGCTGAGTTCCGAAGGAACTCGCATGTGATCCGAAGGGATCACACTCGGTCAGGTAGCTCAGTTGGTAGAGCGCCGGTCTGAAAAACCGGAGGTCGGCAGTTCGACCCTGCCCCTGACCACGCGGACTCCCCGGAGGGGAGTCCGTTCGAGTTTGCGTTCGCAAACTCGGGCGATCCTGCTGCGGGCTTCCCATTCGGGAAGCCCGTTCGAGTTTGCGGAGCAAACTCGTGCGGTCCTCTCTGGGCGCACGGACGTGCTGCGCACGTCGTGCGCTTTGCTCCACCGTCCGGACGGCCGGCACGCAAGCTTCCGTTTGGAGCAAGCCGTGCGAGGGCGTTCTCGCTATCTGGCGCCAGCCGGACGGTGGTTTGACGCCTGTTCGCCGAGCAGGAGGCAGGAGTCGCCGAACTCGTGCCATAGATAGTCACCGGCGACGGCGCGGTCATAGGTGTCCGCCACCAAGTTCGTACCCGCCACTGCCCGGAGCAGGTCGATGTGGGACGCCTCCGGGGGGTGCCATCCGGTGATGAGTCCATCGACGATGCGCGCTGGACGATCGGGTCCGAGCACGAGGTCGGTCCAGCCCGTCGAGGCGGCGATCGTTCCGTCTTCGGCGATCGCGGATTCGAGTGCGCGGGTGACGGTCGTCCCGACTGCGATGACCCGTCCTTCGTGCCGACGCGTCGCGTTGATCAGTGACGCTGTCTTCTTCGAAACGGCGAATCGTTCGGGCTGCGGAGGCTCGTGGGCCTCCTGGGAGGACACCCCGGCGTGGAGCTCGATCCCCGCCAAACCCACCCCGTTCCTCCGCAGCGCACGCACCAGTCGTGCCGTGAAGGGTCGGCCTGCGCTCGGCATCTCGGCGCTGCCGGGCCACCTGCGCCGATCGGCGAAGAACGTCTGATACATGGAGAGCGGCCACTCACCCGTCACATAGCGGTAGCGGATGGGCCTGCCATGGCGTTGCATGAGGGAGCGCACCCCGCCGTCGACTTGGATGCTCGCTCGCCACAGGCGAACCGCTCCGCCTGCGCCACCGTCCGCTGGATCCTCCAGCACGATCGAGCCGAGGGGCACTCGGGCTCTCTCGCCGGGTCGAGCGTCGAGGATCGGCCCCGCCGCATCAGGCCGCCGCAACTCGATCACCCACCTGCCGTCGTCGAGGGGCGTGGACAAGTGAGTAACAACCGGGAGCCCGTTGAGGCTGCCTTCAACCGCCGCCGCCATGGTGGGACTTGTGTTGACCACGAGCAGATCGCCCGACGCCAGGAGGGCGGGTAGCTGTACGAAGGTCGAATCGACGAACCCACTCTGTGAGGCGACCATCAGTCGTACCTCGTCGCGCTCGAGGCCCCGTGCTTCAGCCGGGGCAGTGGCCGCACGATCGTCGGGAAGCGCAGATGTCAGCTCGGCTGATCCGAGTGTCATCGGACTTCTGCCAACAGGCCGCCGGCGGTGTACCTCTCCGAGGGAAGCCCGCTCGAGATGAGATCCCGCAGGAGCGGCACCACGGTCTCTGGCGGAGGCCTGTCGGAGATGTCCTCGTCGGGGAAGGCGGCCTGATGCATGTCGGTGCGCATGTCACCTGGGTCGAATGCATACACCCTCAGGCCGGGCTCTTCCCTGGCCAGAACTGCGCTGGCATGGTCGAGCGCTGACTTGGATGCTCCGTATGGCCCCCAGGTCTCGTAGGCCTCGACTGCGGCGTCTGAGGAAACGTTGACGACGACACCGTCCCCCTGCTTGAGCGCTGGAAGGAGGTGTCCGAGCAGTGCGAGCGGGGACACGACGTTGGTGTCGAACACGGCGTGCAACTCGTCCTCGCCGACGGCGCCGATCGGTAACAGCGGGCTGGGGCCCAGGTGGCTGGCGTTGTTGACGAGGAGGTCGAGACGCTGACCTACCGCATTGGCCAGCCTGACCCGGTGCGACTCGTCGCGAATGTCTCCTGCGATGGCCAGGATGCGCAGGGAACCGTCCCGAGCGACGTCGTCGAGCATGTGTTGGGACCTGGCCGTGATGACGACGTCCCAGCCGTCGTCAGCGAGCCTCAGGGCAAGGGCCCGGCCCAGGCCCTTCGAGCCTCCAGTGATCACTGCGTTTGGCATTTTGATCCTCCTATGCGTGCCGATGCGATCACAAACGTACAACTTGAAGTTGACTTCAAGTCAAGACCCAATATCCTTCGCCCATGGAGGACTTGCTCACAATCAGCGAAACCGCCGAACGGAGTGGCTTCAGCGCTTCTGCTCTCCGGTACTACGAGCGGGAAGGCCTCATCGACGCGTCCCGAACAGAAGGTGGCCAGCGTCGGTTCTTGCGCAGCGAACTCCGTCGTCTGGCCTTCATCGCTGCGGCACGGCATGTCGGTCTGACCCTGGGGGAGATCAAGGAAGCGCTCTCGCTTCTCCCCGCCGAGCGCACGCCCACGAAGGCCGATTGGATGCGCATCTCACGATCCTGGCGGCAGCGCCTCGACGACGAGATAGGAGCGCTGGAGCGGCTGCGCAACGGGTTGGACAGCTGCATCGGATGCGGCTGCCTCAGCCTGCAACGGTGCCGACTGAGCAACCCGAACGACATCGTCGCCGATCGGGGCTCTGGGGCGGTGTTCCTGCCCGAGCCACTGCACCCGCCCGCCGTTGAACGCCAGTAGAGGTCCTCGACACCGAGCGTGCGGGCCAAGCGGCTGGCACCAAACCATCCGGACTCGGTCTGTTCTCGGCGTCACGTCACGGGCGCTCCTGCGGCGGTCTACCGTGATCGGGTGGAGATGGGGGTGTCGGCATGCGAGTCGTGAGCGTCGGTGGGGGCGCCGGAGGGCTGCTGACCGCGCTGTTGCTGCGTCGTGATGGTCACGACGTCACGGTCCTCGAACGCGATGCTGAAGGGCCGCCGGCGGATGACGAGCAGGCGTGGGATTCCTGGACGCGGAAGGGTGTCTCGCAACTCCGCCAGCCACACGGCTTCATCGGTCGCACCCGGGCGGTCCTCTCCGAGGAGCTTCCCGAGGTGTGGGATCGGGTCCTCGAAGCGGACACCTATCGGGTCGACCTGAGGAGATTCGCCCCGGAGCAGGAGGCGCTCGTCGAATCAGACCGTCGCCTTCAGGTCGAGGTGATGCGCCGTACGACCTTCGAGCGCACGCTCGCATCTGTGGTCGACGAGACCCCGGGGATCGACGTCCGGCGAGGCGTCGCTGTCACGGGACTGCGTGCCGATCGATCGGAGAACGGCACACCGCTGGTGTCGGGTGTCCACACACGGGAACACGGCGACGTGTCCGCCGACCTCGTGATCGACAGCAGCGGGAGACGAACGGCCGCACCGCGCTGGCTCGACGACGTCGGAGCGCCGGTCGACGAGTGGAGCGAAAGCGACGGCTTCACCTACCACTCGCTCTGGTTCCGCACCCATGACGGGACCTACCCGCCCAACATCGCCGGCTTCTTCGGCGGAATGGCTCCAGGCCTCATCGCCCTGCTCTTCCCCGGCGACGCCGGCGTCTTCGGAGTTGCCATGGTCGGACTCGGCAGCGACAAACCGCTACGACGTCTGCGCGACACGGCGGTGTTCACCTCGGTGGCCAGCGAGTTCACTCCGATCGCCGGCTGGGTCGATCCCGACGTCTCCGCGCCCATCTCGCAGGTCCTTCCCATGGGGGCGATCCACAATCGTCGGTTGCGGTTCTGGAACGGCGATGGCCCGTCCGCCCACGGCTTCGTGAACCTCGGGGACTCGGCACTCTCGACCAACCCCAGCCTGGGTCGCGGTATCGCCCTCGCTCTCGTGGGAGCACTCGAACTCAGGAGCGTGCTGCGCACCACGGACGATCCGCAGCGGGTCGCCGTCGAGTACGACCAGGTGAAGGAGGAACGGCTGATCCCCTGGTTGTGGGATGCCGTCGAATCCGACCGCGGCATGCGCCATGTGTTCGCCACTGCCATCGGCGAAGCGACCGACACCACCGTCTCGGATCGCACCCTCATGAGCCGGGCATCGATGCAGGACATGGAGTGCTGGCGTCGATGGACAGGCGTGAACCAGGCCTTCGAGCTCCCCTCGAGCTGCCTCGAGGATGGCGACCTCATGGATCGAGCCCGCACCATCGGGTCCGGCGCTCCCCCACCGAGCTACGACCTGACCCGGCAGGAACTCGAGCATCTCCTGACGTGACAGCAGCAAGCACAACCGACTGCGCAGCCAGCGCGATCGATCAGCACACACACCGATCGCAGCACACACGCCGATCGCAGCACACGAGGTTTCACACTGCGTTCATCGAACGATCATGCGGTTGCCATGGAAGGGGAGTTACCTCCATGCGAGCATTCGACGCCCGAGCCGATGGCCCGGGTGCTGATGAAGGGGGCCCCATGGCTGACACCACCATCATGGAAGTCGATTGGGATGCGATGCGACGCACGGCCGAGCCGCACACCGAGGGCATGGTCGTCCGCGTGAACGATGCGCGCCACGTGGTCGCCGCCGAGCCGACGGCGGCATCCTGGGACGGAACACGGCCGGCAGAGTGCACGGATGGAGACTGGGCGATACGCAGAGAGATCGTCGCGGATGGCGAGGGATCCGAACGCGAGGTCGCTCACTACCACGCCATCCGACGTCTCCCGTAGCAATATTGCCACACGCCGCTCAGTCGGCGCCTTCGGCCAGCCCGCCCTCGGCCAGCCCGTCCTCGGCAAGGACCGTCTCGGCGAGCGCCTTCGGGGCGATGAGGGTGTAGCTGGTCCGAATCCACTCACGGACCTCGTCCCAGTCGCATTCGCCCTCGCCGAGGTCGACATCGACCCAACCGTGGCGACCGAGGCCGTATCCCATGGCACTCGCTCGCGAGTCGGAGCCCACGACGGCGTCTGCCTCCTCTTTGGACAGCTTGAAGGACACGCTCGTGCCGCTCAGGCTCGAGAAGAGGAAGTTCTTCCCGCCCACCCGGAAGCTCGGGTGCCCGCCCCACTCGGCGATGTCGACGCGCTCGGCCTCGGGAAGCTCGGCGACGATGGCCTCGAGTCGGTCGATGTTCGGCATCCGTCGATGCTACGCGCTTCGGCAATCCGTGGGAGCCACGGACCGTTCCCGCCCTGGGTCGGTTTCAGGTTCCCGACACGGTGGGTGTGGACCGGCGCACGAGACGCTCGAGCACGATCATGACCAACGTCGCAGCCACAGCCGCTGCCACGATCACGACAGCGGTGGTGACCCGCTCGAGCAGCTGGGGGGCGAACAGGAGGGCAGCTCCCAAACCCAGCATCATCGTCCCCGACAGGAGCTTCAACGCTCGACCCTCCCTCGGCTGGAGCTTGCGTGAGCCGAGCGTCCAGACGAATCCGGCGACGATCGCCAACAGGGGGATGACATACACGACGTTGTACAGAGCCAAGTATCCGTAGTACGTGGGGGTCGGGAGGTCGCTGAGCGTGAGGACCCTCGTGAACGCCATCGGAAGACCGGCCGTGCACAGCAATTCGTAGCTGTTCGCGACAATCGCCAGGGCGACCGTCGCCCCGGCCACGGCCAGCATGTTCTCGGCCCGAACGAGATTCCGTGTTCGTGCATACAGCCCCGGCTTCGCCGACTCGGGTATCGACGTCGTCATGCCGCCGGGCCGATACGAGTCCTTGATGCTGATCGCCCCGAGCACCGCAGCAAGCGCCCCGGCTCCGATCGTCACCCATCGCAGATTGTCGGTGATGAGGAACAGATTGAGCCATGCCGACATGAAGATGAAGTACAGAATCCCCGAGATCGCAACGAAGAGCACGCCGATCGCGGCCATCCGAAATCGATTGCGAGCATGCACCAGCAAGCTCAGCAGGAAGAGCAGCACGAAGAACGCGCACGGGTTGAAGGCATCGAGACCCGCGACCAGGATCGTGAACACGGGCAGGGGAACGGCACTGGACCGAAGGTCGCCCACACCCGGCACCGCAATCGCAACATCCTCGATGGTGGTCGTGGTCACCGGCGTGTCGCGGACCGTTGCTGCATGGCAGGCATCGAGTCGCTCGGCGATCTGTGCTCCGATGCCTTCGGGTCCGTCATAGCCGGTCACCATCTCGCCGCAGAACATGAAGGTGGGAACCGCCTGGATCGGGGTCCCGATCTCGGAAGCCAAGGCGATCGCCACCGTTTTGGCCGCCTCGTCATCCGAGTCTGCCTGGATCCACCAGACGCGGAGCCAGTCTCGCTGCTGCTCGAGATCCTCGATGTACGGGATCGCCGCTCGACAGTGTGGGCACGTCGAGGAGAAGACGAAATAGAGCTCGACGACCTGCCGACCGTCCTCGACGCCGAGCCATGGTTCCGGTTCCTCCACCGCACCAGCGCCTGCGGGCGAGAAGACGGCAGCGACGGCCGCAGTCACGAGAATCGGGAGGATGAGCCGACGTCGAGCGGAACGAAGCCACCCGGTGGCGCCGTCGGCGCCTCGATATCGCCGCACCTGGGGAGACGACATGCGCTCGTACTCCCGTTCGACTCCGGTCCATCGTCTCTCCGGAACGCCAAGCGGTCAACCAAGCGCCGGTCCAGCGCGCCGGCGCATCCGTCGATAGGGTGCGGGGTGATGGTCGATCCAGACGACTCGAGGACCAGCGAGGAGCTCCTCGCCGATGCCAAGCGAAGCCTGCGAGAAGGTGCGCTGCCCCCTGGTGCCGGGAGTTCCCGTGACGACGGCCTTGGTGACGACCGCTTTGGTGACGACGGCTCTGGTGACGACGGCTCTGGTGTCGAGCTCCCGGGTGACGAGCCAGCATCCGTGCAGCAGCCATCCAGTGAGCAGTCATCCAGTCAGCAGCCAGTGAGATCACAGCCTCTGATCCGGCCAACCGATCGCATCGAGCGGGATCGACCCGGAACCGTCGATGAACGGACCGTCAGGCGAGAGAGCGACGCAGCGGGGGTGCAGTGGACCGCACCCGCGCAGCCTGAGCCGCGTGCCCGGAGATCGAGAGAGTCTCAGTCACCCGATGGCGAGCAGCGGTCGCGCCAATCGCCAAGCCGACCGACAGATCGTTCCTCGCCCTCGAGCGAGGTGCTCGTGTCGGCACCCGTCCGGCCCGGCGCGGCAACGGCCGGCGGCTCGCTCCTCCGACTCATCGTCCCCCTCATCATCTTCGGTGTCCTCGCAGCCACGACCGGCGGTTTCGGAGCCTTCCTGGTCGTGGGCATCCTGATGCTGCTGGTCCTGAGGACGGTTTCGCGAGCGGCGATGCGCACGACCGGCGGCGCGGGGTCGCCGTCACACATCACGGTCACGGCCGATCGAGTCATCCTGACTTCGGCCGGCAGGAACAGGCCGACGACGGATCGGGCGATCTCCATGTCGGACATCGCCGAGTTCGAGGTCGGATCCGGATCCAATCCGACCATCGAGCTGGAACTCGGTGATGGAAGCGAGATTCGGCTCAATCTCTCCCGAGCCGACGCGCAGGCCGTCGGCGAGGCGCTGCGCACGGTGATCCCGCAGCGGGAAGACTGAGCGAGGAATGCCGGGACATCGATCGGGGTTGGGCAGGCCATGACACAGTGGGAACCATTCGACGAGGAAGACATCGTCGAGGACGGCGAGCGATTCGACCATCCGGTCCCTCGCCGCCCCGTTCGGCGAGGTGTCCGAACGGTGGCCACCTTCATCCTCGCCGCCATGCTCTTCGCCGCCGGCACACCGCTCAGTTGGGTGACGGTGCTCACTGCGTTCCTGATGTTCCTCATCTGGGTCGACTTCGGAACCCGCAAAGACGACGATGTGATTTGAGTCCCGAGTCCCGAGTCCCGAGTCTCGAGTCTCGAGAACCGGGTCGAGCAGAGAGCGAATTCGTCAGCTGACCGGCTTCTCAGCTCCTTGGCTCCTCAGCTCATACGTCTTTGAGCATGGCGAGGGAGCGGCGGTCGATCGCGAAACCGAGCGCTTCGTAGAGGCCGTAGGCGCCCGTCGGGTTCTCGGAGTCCACGTCGAGGACGGCGTACTCGAGGCCTTCGGCGGCGAAGTCCCGCAACGACGAGGTGAGCAGCGCCGTGGCGATCCCCCGCTTGCGATGGGACGGGACCACGCCGAGGCTCTCGACCCAGGCATGGGTGAACCCGCGATCTTCGAAGTCATGCGGATACTTCGTGCAGAAGATGTGGCCGACCGGGTCGTCACCGTCGTATGCGACGTACGAGGCACCGGGGAGATAGAACTCGTTGTGGAACTGGCGCCACCGCTCCTCGGTGAAGGGTTGGCTTCCCCAATGGTCCCGGAACGCCTCGTTGTGCACGTACAGCTCGTCGCCAGGCGCCGCGTCCTCGGCCGGAACGATCTCGACGCCGCCCGGAGCGGGGTGCGCGGCAATCGGCTCGGCGAGGTCCCGGATCAGCTCGTCGTAGTACCGGCGGATCTCGAAGCCTCTTCCCTCCAGCAGGGCGATCTGGCCGGTCCGATGGGCATAGACGCCGTACCACAGGACCTTGGGGAGATCGTCAGGTCGCCCTGCGAGCCGTGCACGCGATCGCGCCTCCCACCAGTCGACGGCGAACCCGTCGAGCTCCTCCCTGAGATCGGGCCGAACGTGCACGTCGGCGAATGCCCGCCAGAGCGTCTCGGCAGATGAAGCCACGTAGCTCCAGATGCTGACCATCACCGACCCGTCGGACGCAACGGCGAGCAAGGTGTCGGTGTCGGGGTTCACCTCGGGATCGTCGAACCGCTCGAGGATCTCTGATTCGACCTCGCGGTAGGTGTGATCCGCTTCGAAACACTGGTCCTGGAGCGTCGCGATCGCGGCGGCGTCGTCGGGCCGGGCCGGACGCCATGCGACACCATCGAGATCGGGCGGCCGTGGGAGGTCACTCATCGGCGACAACGCTATGGGTCGTCGGTGCGCTGTCGCTCGACGAAGCGCCGGCGGAACACGAACGGCACCGCCACCGCGGCGACGAACACGATCAGCCAGATCACGTTGATCGATCGCTGGTAGCTCGCCTCGCCGGGTTCCACCACGCCGACCAGTCGGAGCAGCTCGGTTCCGACGATGGCAGTGACGACTCCCAGGAACGCCGCAACGAACACCCACGCAGCGAACCACAGCAGGATTCGCGAGCGTGACATTCCGGGTTCGAACACGCGCGGACGATACCGTGCGCTCCCCGGCGAATAGCATCGGGCCCGTGACAGCCATCGCCGTCAGTCTCGATGCCGTGATCGTCGCCGTGACCGACGACATGCCGAGGATCCTCTTGCTCGAGCACGAGCACGAGCTCCCGTCTCTTCCGGCAGGGCTCCTGGATCCCGTCACCGACGAAACGTTGACGATCGCACTCAGGCGGCTGGTGGAGTCTCAGACCGGGGTCTCGGTGACATACGTGGAGCAGTTGTACACCTTCGGCGACCGCTCTCGGAGTGGCGGCGATCGACGCGACCTGGCGATCGGTTACGTCGCCCTCACGAGTGAGGAGACCCCGACCCCGAATGCGACCTGGCGGAACATCTACGAGCTGTTCCCGTGGGAGGATCATCGATCCGGGGTTCCGAGGATGGTCACCGACCACATCGGCCCGGCACTCGAAGCGTGGGCGAGCGAGGACCCTGCCCTCGATGCCCGCGGACGCATCACCTTCGGCCTCGGCGCACCATGGGATCCGATCCGCGTGCTCGAGCGCTACGAGTTGCTCTACGAGGCGGGTCTCGTCGACGAATCACATGCAACCGATGGCCGAACTGGCCTCGGCAAGCCTCTGACCAAGGATCATCGCCGGATCACGGCGACCGCCTTGGGGCGCCTCCGGGGCAAGTTGACCTACCGACCGGTCATCTTCGAGGTGATGCCCGAGCTGTTCACGCTCACCCATCTCCAGACCACGGTCGAAGCGATCGTCGGCATCAGGCTGCACAAGCAGAACTTCCGCCGCATCGTGGACCGCGGGGAACTCGTCGAGGCGACCGGGGAGATGACAACGGCGACCGGCGGACGACCCGCCGAACTGTTCCGTTTCCGCACCGATGTGGTGGCCCAGCGGCCGAGACCCGGATTCCCTCTTCCTCGTCCGAAACGGATGTGACCGACCGCTTGGAGGCGTTCAGGCGCCCGACCGTGTCGGGACCGGGTGCTCGACCCACACGTTCGGCTCCACGTAGACCGCGTGATCGTGTTCGACGCTCACATGGACGGGCGCAAGCGCTCCCGGCACCAAAGCGGGGCCGGACCGATCGAACGGAAGCCCCGTCCACGAGCGCCACTCGGCGAGGGTGCCGCTGATGGTCATGGCGGTCGGGCACACCTTGACGATCCTCCCACCCATCCGTGCGTGGACACGGAGCCACGGATCCGCCGGTAGCCCATCGTCCCGTGTGCGTTCGACGTACGTCTGCATGCTCAGCTCCGGCTCCTCGTGCTTGCGACTCGGGCGGACGGGAGCGACGAAGCGCTCGATTCCCCGATCCGCGGTCAGCTCGATCATCCGCGTGAGCATCGATTCGGCAAGCCCCGCTCCCCTTGCCGCCGGAAGGATCGACACCTCCAAGGCCGACACCGCGTTCGGCGCCCTCCGTGCGAGCCCATCGAGGTACGACCACATGATCACGCGGTCCCAACCGTCGTCCGGCAGCTGCGGCCGTTCGATGTCCGGTCCGAGAGCGAAGGGAACGGCATACGCCACGGCGAGGACGTTGCCCCCATCGACCGCCAACACGCACCAGTCGGGCCACGTCGACTCCACGTTCGCGTAATACAGGGTCGCGATGTCGTCGTTCAGCATGAACTCGGGCCAGACGGCAGTCGTGGCGTGCCGGAGGTCTGCGAGCTCCGGACGATCCGA
>JASJCF010000138.1 GCA_030066265.1 Acidimicrobiia bacterium
CAGTGGGGGTGAGCACCCCCCGGGCAACATCGGGAGGGAGGTCGTCATGACACATGTTGCCGAACACCCAGCTACAGCCGCCCCGACGAGCGGAACCCCTCGCGGGTGGCTGATCGGAGGGTTGGCCGTATTGGCCATCGTCGCCATCACCGCAGGCGTTCTCGCCTTCGTGGCGCTATCCGAAGACACCAGCGAGCCGACGGCATCGGTCTCGGTGTCCGGAGCACCAGCCGACACCGGGTTGAGCGGTGAGGAAATGAGCCTGTTCGTCGGAGAGCCCGCAAGCGTCCGAATGGATCCAGCCGTCGGGCTCGCCAACGGCGTGCTGACCGCCGAGGAGGTCGCGCTGTTCGTAGGCGCCGATCCGGAGGTCTTCCTCGATCGACACGCTTCCGGTGGAGACACCGGCCTGACAGCAGAAGAGGTCCGGCTGTTCATCACCGGTCGGCAGACAAGCGCGGCGTCTGACACCGCGCCACCCATGGGCGGTGAGCTGACGATGGAGGAGATCAGGCTCTTCTTCGGGGACAACCCGCCGCAGTACACCATCGCCCGGTTCAGCGGCTGACCACCGTTCACCATCGACGATACGGACGCTCGGTGGTTGAACGCGCGCGCATCGGGTTTCAGATGGAGCACCGGAGAGCCGAAGACCTAAGGGAAGCAACCCAGTAGGCGAGGTATGTCCGACGCATCGATGCGCGCTGTGACCATCGATCAGCCAGTAGCGAACAAGATGACGGTCTTCGCACTCGCAGCGATTGCCGCCTTCGTCGCAATGGTGTTCGCGTCCAACATCGACGCCGCTCTGTTCCAGGCGGCACTGGTCGGCTTCGCCATCGCAACGGGCGCATACGCCTATCGGGCGATTCGGGTCTCTGCCGTTGCCGACGCACGCGGCATCACGGTCACGAACCTGCGCCGAACGAACCACCATCCGTGGCCGGCCGTCGAAGCGCTCACGGTCGGACCCCTCCAACGCGGCCCCGGTGTCGGGATCACCGTCGATCTCCGCAACGGCTCCTCGATTCCCGTGGAGGCGAGCTGGGGGGCGTGGTATGAGGGCAAACGAGGAGCGGCCAACCGCGTGCGATGTGAGCGATACGTCGACGCGATCACATCGATGCGTACCCAGCGCCCGCCGGAGGCACCCGCTGCCACGGAGCTCGCCGATCCGATCGAGATCCGCCCGATGAACCCCGACGACGCCGACGCAGCTGCACAGGCCCTCTCAGCCGCATGGAAGGAGACATACGGCGAGCTCCTCACGAACGATGCCCTCTACGACCGCGATCCCGCCGAAGACGCAGCCATGCTCACGCAACTGATTTCCGACACCATTCCCAGCGCCGGCTGCCTGGTGGCCGAGCGGTACGGGACCATCGTCGGCCTGTCCGTCTACGGGCCACCCGAGAACCGCGAACTCGCCCGCGACGGCTACGTGGAGGTCTACCTGCTCTTCGTCCTCGACGCTGAACAGACCGACCGCATCGGACCGCGCCTCACCCTCCGGACGGTGTCCGCGCTGCGACACGCCGGAGCCAGGGGAGTGGTGGTGAACGTGCACGCCGGCCTCCGGAGCTTGCGACGACGTCTCGAAGCTGCAGGCATGACTCCATCAAACGATTCGAACGAGCAGATCTGGTACGGCCTCCCTGTCAAGGTCGTGGAGTACCGGCGCCCACTCAACGCACTTCCCGTTGCTCACAGCGAACCCGCGAGCGGACCCCAATACCTGCCTGACCCGGGCATACGCATCCACGAGCGAGGCCGTGTCCAGCTCCGCCCACGCCGGCGCCCGCAGCGTCGCCGTCGATCGAGTCGAGTAGGGCAGCAGCGCTGAGAAGGCGCGTTTCGGTGCCTCACACCAGCGCCCATGCACTGGTGCATCGCCATGATCCACAACGTGGATACAGAAATGTTACATAACGTGGATTATGGGCGCATTACGGTCCGCCCCATGGGTCTACGGAGGCAACGAGCCCTGGTCCGCACCCTCACCCGGTCCGCCGCCGCCAATGTCTGCGGGAACCTGCAAGGCCCGTTGGAGCGTCACAAGGACGATATGGCAGCACTCACCCTCATCACCGCATTCTCCGTCATCATCCTCGTGGCCGCTCGCTTCGGTCAGCGCTTCGTCGAGTCTCGCATCGGCGAGATTCAGAACCGCCGCTAGAGCCCCGACACGCCGCCACACCCTCCGTCTCAGCGTGCCTTCGGATCGTTCGCACGCAGGAGGCTTGCAGCGGCGCCATGGCCGGCCGCGAGGCACGCCTCCACGTCCCGGCCCTCCATGGCTGCGACAACGTACCCCGCTGCGAAGGCGTCGCCCGCACCGGTCGTGTCCGGCACCGCACCCAAGTCGTGGGCAGCAACCGAGGCGATGACGCCGTCGGCTCCCATCGCCGTCGCTGGTCCAGATCCACGCTTGACCACGATGAGTGTCCGGCCAAACACCATCTGGGAAGGATCGGGAATCAGGCGATCGGCTTCTTCAGCGTTGCAGAACAGGACGTCGGGCTCGAAGGACTGGATGAGGTCGCGGAAGCGATCAATTCCCATCTCGTCGATGACCGCAACCGATGAGGCATCGATGCTGACAGCGCCGCCGGAGGACGCAACAGCCTCGATGGCACCGGCCGCCGCATCGGCGATCGGGCCGCCTGCGAAGGAATAGGCGGGCACGTGCAGCCACGACACATCCTCCAGGTCCCCTGACGGCACAACGTCGAGCTGCGCGGCTGCAGCGCGGTCTCGGAGCATCGATCGCTCCCCCGCCGCATCGACGAGAACGACGATGGACCCGCTCCGACCCTTGCGCTGCACTGCGGGATCGACTCCCAACGCTCTCAGCGCTCCGACGAGCATCTCCCCGACCGCATCGTCACCGACGCAGCCGATGAACCGCACGGGTTGCGTCCGTGACGCTGCCGAAACCGCGACGTTGGCAGCACTTCCACCGCGCCGCCGCACGATGTGGGCATCCGTGTCGGTACCCACGGCAACGGCTCCACCGAGGTGCACGACGATGTCTTCGACGAGATCGCCCAGGCAACACAGCATGGCATCGAGTGTACGGCCGGACGAGCCGGCCACACGGATCAGCTGGCGGTGAGACGCATCACCTTGCCGTCGATGGTGAGGATGTACAGATCGTCACCGCTGATGCCGAAGCTGGTGACCGAGCCCACCGATCCGAGCTCGTTCCACACCTTCGGCGAATCGACACCGGCGGTCGGGTGGTAACGGAAGCTCCGAAGGACTCCCCGGCAGTAGTCGGCATAGACGTAGTGACCGATCAGCTGGGTGACCTCACTCCCCCGGTACACGTATCCGCCGGTGACGGAGCATCCGCCGCTCCGGCCGTACTCGATCACCGGAAGCCGTATCCCGCTCGTCGAACAGCCGGACGACGGCTCGAAGCAGGTCGATGCTTCCAGGATGTCCCAGCCGTAGTTGATCCCGGCCTCATCGGCCGGCGCCACGTTGACCTCCTCGAAGCGGTTCTGCCCGACATCGGCGATGTAGAGCAATCCGGTCTCGGTATCGACCGAGAAGCGCCAGGGATTGCGCAGCCCGTAGGCCCAGATCTCGTCGGCGCCGCTCGAGCTCACGAACGGGTTGTCCGACGGGATCGTGTAGTTGCGGCCGCTGTCGGAGGGGAAGTCGTCGCCATCGACTCCGATGCGCAGCATCGAGCCCAACAGCGTGTTGCGATTTTGACCGTGCTCTTCGGGGTCGCCTCCCCCTCCCCCGTCACCGAGTCCGAACAGGAGGTGACCGGTCTGATCGAACATGATCATGCCGCCGTTGTGGTTCCTGGCGAACTGGGACACCTCGAGGATGTTGCGGGCGCTCGACGGGTTCGCGGTGTTGGGATCGCCAGAGACCTCGTACTCCACGATCCGAGAGTCGTCCCCCTTGTCGGTGTACGACACGTAGAAGCGGCCGTTGGTGGCGTAGTCGGGATGGAACGCCATCCCGAGGAGCCCCTGCTCACTGCCGCCGGACACGAGCGTCGAGATGTCCAGGAACGGCGTCCCCAACACGCTGCCACCGTCGATGATCTTGATCCTGCCGCCCTTCTCGACGACGAAGAGCCGGTCGTCGCCCTCAGGCGAGGTGAGGAACACCGGGCCTGACAGGCCGGTCACGACGGTTTCGATCTCGGGTGTCGTGCGTACCGGGGGCACCATTGCGGTGAGGCCCTCGGCTCGCCCGAGGAACGATGCGAGCTGGTCACGTCGAACCTTGCCATCGGGGCAGTACTTCGTGTTGTCCGGCGGATTGCATCCGAGTGTCACGCCGGCTGTGGCGAGGCGGTCGATGTCGCCCTCGAAGATCGACGTGTCGTCGTCGATGAACCAGTCTCCCGGACCCGGATCGGTGTATCCGTACCCGCGAACCATGAAGGCGGCGAACTGGCCGCGCGTGATGGTGTCACCCCCGCAGAATTCGTCGTTGTCGGGCGGGTTGCACCCGCGGGTGATGCCGGCCTGGGCGAGCTTGTTCGCGCTGTCCTCGTACCACGTGCCGTCGTCGTCGACGAACCAGTCCTTGCCGCCGTCGTCGGTGAGATCGAGGGCGCGGACCATCATGGCTGCCATCTGGGCGCGCGTCACGTTGTTCCCCGGGCAGTACTCATCGTTCCACGGTGGGTTGCACCCTTTGGTGATGCCTTCGTCGGCGATTGCCTCGATGTTGCCCTCGTGGACATTCCCGTCGTCGTCCGTGAACGAGCCGCCGGGTGGCAGCGTCGCTGCCGAAGCCGCTGTGGCGAGAGAGACGATCAGGATCGCGAAGGTGGTTGCCAGGACGTATCGCATGGTTCGCATGCCGCGGAACCCTACCGCCGGATGCAAATTGCGCTCGCACCATTTCGGCGCATAGTCACCTGTTCACAATGTCGTAAGGACTCGGACGTCGGGCTCTTCCAGGAGCGAGAAGTCGCGTCCCCCGACGATGTGGAGTGCCCGAAGGCGTTCCGGTACCTCGGCGACGAGGCCGTCCTTGTCGAAGACGATGAAACGGTTGAACACCCTGGTGAACCATCCATCGTGGGTGATGGCGACTTGGGTGGACTCGAGGTCGGCGAGGACCTCTTCGATCACCTGGACCGACTCGAGATCGAGGTTGTCGGTGGGCTCGTCGAGCAGCAGGACGTTCGGGTCGTCGCGTTCCAGCAGCAGGAGCTGCACGCGGGCCTTCTGACCACCGGAGAGCTCACCCAGCTTGTGTCGGGTGCGATCTGCGAGCCCGTATCGACCGAGGGCGGCCCTCGCCTGCTCGGGATTCGGGAAGCGGCGCTTCACGATGTCGAGGAGCTCCTCGCCATGGTCCGGGATGTCGACATCCTGACTGAAGAACCCGACACGCGCCGTAGGCCCGAAGCGCAGTGTGCCCTCGTCGAGGTGCCCAGGCTCTTGGATGGAGCGGATGAACGTCGACTTGCCGACACCGTTCTCGCCGAGCAGTGCGACCCTGTCCCCGTTGTAGATCGTCAGGCTGAACGGAAGCACCAGGTCGTCGACCTCGAAGTCGGTGAGACGGATGGCTTCGTTGCCCGAACGTGAGCCGATGAACTTCGGAACGATCTCGCGTTCGGGGGGCGGGAGCTGTGGAGGTCCCGCTTGCTTGAATCGCTCCCACCGGGTCTGTGCGGCGTCAGCGCGGGAAGCCAGCGCTTCGCTCGCCCCGGCACGGTTCTTCATGAGCTTGTAGTAGCGGTACAGCCGCCGCTCCTCCGCCGCCCACGCGTCGAGGTCCTTGGCGAGACGCTCGTTTCGCCGCCGCCGTTCGTCCCGGAATGATCCGTAGTTGCCTCCGTGGATCCATGTGCCGTTGTGCTCGAACACCACCA
>JASJCF010000139.1 GCA_030066265.1 Acidimicrobiia bacterium
CCCCCACTCCTCACGAATCGCCGCAAACATCTCCGCCTGCTTCACCGTGTCGATCCCCAGATCCGCCTCCAAATCCAGATCCAGATCCAACATCTCCGGCGGATACCCCGTCTCCCCAGCCACAATCTCGAGAACGCGGTCGGCGATGGCATCGCCAGTCTCGTGTCCCGAGTCGCGAGCCTCGAGTTCGGGTGCAGCGGCCGCAGCTGCGGCGGACACGGCTGCAGGCTGTGCGGGCTCGGGCTGCACGGCTGCGGGCTGTGCGGGCGCAGGTTGCACGGGCGCAGGCGCGGCCATGGGGACCACGGTCGGTCGGTCCGGCAGCGCGGGCTCTCGTGCGGGGGCGCCTCGATCGGCGACGCGAAGGGTGCGCTTGACGATCTCGATCTCGGGCGCGTTGTAGCCGGTGACGGCTGCGAGCCAGTTCGCCCAACGCTGGCCATCGACGACTCGATACTCGAACCCGAGCTGGTCGACATCGGGATGCGCACCGAGCGGTGACGGCATCGCCCGGTACAACGTCATCGAGATCTGCGAGCCGAATCCGGCACCGAGCCGCAAGCCATATCGGATCGGGTACGAACCCCCCTTGGACAGGTTGAGGTCACCGAGGTCGGGATCGACCTCCTTGAAGTTCGGCACCTTCGGAACCAGGCCGGTCTCCATCGCCTTGATGGCGAGGACGTCCTCGACGCCGGTGCCCATGGCGTGACCGGTATACCCCTTCGTGTTCGTGATGATGATCCGGTCGGCGTCGTCGCCGAACACGAACCGAAGCGCATCGACCTCCGCCTGCGCACTACCGCCTCGCGCGGGCGTGTACGTCTCGTGGGACACGAACATCGTCTCGGGAGCGATCTGCGATCGGGAGATTCCCCACCGCGCCTCGGCAGTCGAGACGAGGTCCTCCATGACCTGTCGGATGTGCTCGGGATCGAGTCGGCTCCCGTGGAAGGCGCTGTTGGCCGTCTCTGCGGACAGCACCTCTGCGATGGGCTGCAGACCCCGTTCGGCGGCTGCATCGGGATGCTCGACCACGAGGGCGGCGGCACCCATGCCGAGGATCATTCCGTGGCGCCGGCGATCGAAGGGGACCGCAGCGTCTTCGAGGATCTCGTCGGTCGCTGCAGCACCGACGGCGAGGAAGCCCGAACCGATCCAACCGAGCATCGTGTCGGTGGTGACATCGTCGGCCGAGATGATCACGACTCGATCACAGCGACCAGCATTGATCCAGTCCTCCGCGATCGCAACGGCCTGCGTCGTCGACGCACACGCCGCATTGACCTGGGTGTTCGGTCCGCGAGCGCCGATGTACTCGGCGAACTGTGCGTGGGCGAACGAGAGGCCGCGGTAGAGGTACTTGCGGTCGAACTCGTACCCGGTTTCCTCGAGCTCGACTTCGAGGGACCGGATGCGGTGATCGAGGTCCTCGGCCGTCACGGCGTCGGCGGTGCGATCTCGGAGCTGGCGCAGCTCCTCGAGACGATCATGCTTCGCCTTGTCCTCGGCGAAGCGTGTCGCCTCGTCGATCACCACGGACATACCGGGAAACGCCGATGCGAAGATGACGCCCGTGCGATCCCGGAGCGCCTCCGGCAGCATCCATCGATCAGGCAGTTTCTTGCCGGTCGTCGCCGTCTTGTACCTCATCACGAGGGGGATGCCGGCGTCGGTGAGGGCATCGATCCCGGCGCCGATCGCCAGCTCCGAGGTGCGCTCGAGTGAGCTTGCGCGGTCTTCGGGGAAGCCGAACTCCTCCACGAGGTCCACCGTGCCGCCGCGACCGGCGAGCTTGATCACGTCGGCCTGGGTGTCGATCGTCTCGAAGCGACCGCCCCCCTCCTTTGACTTGACGAGCCGCGTGATGTGATGGTCCACGATGTCTTGGCGGGTCTTGACGGGGATGGAGTCGATGAACTGGTCACCGTGGAGCAGCTTGCTCAACGCCTGCTCGTCGAACACCCTGGGAAGACCCGGGAGGCCGATGCCGGCACCCGTGACGACCACGGGGCGATTCGCAGTGGGCACCTCGCGAACCGTCGGCGCCGACGCCCCGCGGTACACGGCATTGGCGCTGTCGAGGAAGTCGGCGAGCAGATGGCCGAGCTCCTCGTAGGTGCCCCGGCTGGCCGGGGCTGCGACGGCCGCCGCCTGCGGGTCGTGCGCCGCCACGGGCGCTATAGAGCTCGGCGCCATCGAGCTCGGTGCGGGAGCCGGTGGCACCGCGGCCGGAGCGGTTTGGGCAGAAACGGGTGCGGGTGCGGGTGCAGCAGAGGCGATCTCGGGCTCCGATGCAACGGGCACGCCGGTTCCCAGCCCTGATGCGTAGAGGCCGCACAGCGCCTGATTGAACGAGACGACATCGCCCTGCTTCGGGTGGTTGGCGAAGAGCACGCGCACATCGGCCTGCTCACCCAACACGTCCTCGGCCAGGCCGTGGAGCGCCTTCTTGGGTCCCATCTCGACGAAGACTCTCGCACCGGCGCCGTGCAGCGTCTCGAGGCCCTTCACGAACTGGACCGGGGAAGCGATCTGACGACCGAGGATGTCGATCATCTCGTCCTCCACCTGCGGCCCGCGGGGATAGAACTCGCCCGAGACGTTGGCAACCAGCGGGATGGCCGGCGACCGGAGATCGAGTCGAGCCAGCATCTCGCGGAGCGGCTCACTCGCCGGTGCGACGATCTCGGTGTGGAAGGCATGGCTCACCGGCAGTTGGATCACCTGCGCTCCGGCATCGGACAGCGTCGCCATGGCCGCCTGGACCGCCGGAGTCGCGCCGCCGATCACGGCCTGGTTGTGGCTGTTGACGTTCGCCACGACGACGTAGCCGTCGGTGGCATCGACCACCGCCTCGATGTCGTCGAGTGGTGCAAACACGGCCGCCATGAGCCCACGATCCTCGACCTCGACGGTGGCCATCTCCCGGCCCCGGCCCGCAACGGCCATGAGGGCCTCGTCGAACGGGAGTGAGCCTGCTGCGACGAGCGCACCGTACTCACCCAGGCTGTGGCCCATGACCATCGACGGTTCGATGCCATAGGCAGCCATCAGCCTCGTGAGGGCGATGTCGACCGTGAGCACGGCGGGCTGCGTGATCTCGGTCTGCATGAGATCGTGCTCCGAGGCGCTCACGGATGCGGGATCATCGGCGTCGATGAAGATGTAGTCCGACAACGGCTTGCCGAGAATCGGCGTCATCACCTCGTCGGCCTCGGCGAAGGTCGCCGCGACGATGGGCTCGGTGTGCCGGAGTGTGTCCAGCATGTTGACGTATTGGCTTCCCTGCCCGGTGTAGAGGAAGGCGAGCTGCCCGGACCGGCCACTGCCGCGGAAGACTCCCTGATTGGCGAGCAACTGCCAAGCGGCTTCGTTCCCAGACTCCACGGCCGTACGGGCCCTGCCGATCTTCCCGGCGAGGTCCTCAGCGTCCTCGTAGTCGATCGCGATCCGATGCTCGGCACGCAGATCGCCCTCACTCGGTGCCCCCACGGGAGGTGCCGTGCCGCCAGCCGCAGACGTCTCGATGTCCCGGAGTCGGGACACGACGGCCTCCATGGAGTCATCACCCACCACGAGTGCACCCCGCAGGGGCGCCTTCGGTTCGCGCTCGGTGGCGTGGTTCGTGTCGGGACCCACCAGGCTGTAGGTCACCTTCGTGTCATTCGTGCGGATCCTCCCGGGGATGTATTCCTCGAGCACGACGTGGAAGTTGGTGCCACCGAATCCGAATGCGGAGATGCCTCCCTGGCGAACCTGCCCCGGTGACGCCTTCCACTCCTGGAGCTCCGTGTTGACGAACAACGGCGAATCGGCGAAGTCGATGTTGGGGTTCGGGGTGTCGGCGTTGAGGCTCGGCGGCAGCACCTTATCGTTGAGCGCCATCACCATCTTGAGCATGCCGGCGGCGCCCGCAGCGGCCTTCAGGTGGCCGATGTTCGACTTCACCGAGCCGAGCGGCAGCGAGCCAGGCGGGAGTCCGAGCCCTGAGAACACCTCGCTCAGGCTCTCGACTTCGACGACATCGCCGACACGAGTCGACGTGCCATGGCCTTCCATGAGGCTGGCCGAGTCGGGCTTGGACCCGGCGTTCTCCCACGCGCGCTTGACCGCGAACTTCTGACCGACGGGATTCGGGGCCGTGATGCCCTTGCCGCGGCCGTCTGAGGAACCGGCGAGGCCGCGGACGACCGCATAGATGTGGTCGCCGTCACGCTCAGCGTCCTCGAGCCTCTTGAGGAGGAACATCGCAGTTCCCTCGCCCATCACGAAGCCGTCGGCACCGTCGCCGTAGGGTCGTGTCCCCGACGCCGACAGCGCACCGATCTTGCAGAACTTGACGAACGTGCTCGCGCTCATGTTGGCGTCGACGCCCCCGGTCAGCACGGCGTCGTAATCCCCCTGCTCGAGACCCTCGATGGCGGCATCCATGCCTGCAAGCGCCGAGGCGCACGCAGCATCAGTGACGAAGTTCGGCCCATGGAAGTTGAAGAGGTTGGCGATCCGGCCCGCTGTGATGTTCGCCAGCTCGCCCGGCATGGTGTCCTCGGTGATCTCCGGGATCACCTCGCCCATGCGCGTCCTGAACTCACCGAGGATGACTGAGCGGAGTTCGGGGTCCAGCGCCGAGAAGCTCGGCACCGCCGACAGCTCTCGCGCGTATTCGGGGTAGTAGATCCGCAAGGCCGTCTCGTAGTGCTTGTCGCCGCCCATGGCGTTGCCGAGCACCACGGCGGTGCGATCGCCGTCCAGTTCCCTGTCGGGATAGCCGTAGTCGAGCAGGGTCTCCCGGGCCGCCGCAATCGCCCAGATCTGGGAGCGGTCCATCGCATCCGAGACCTTTGGGGGAATCGGCAGGCGCCATGTCATGGGATCCCAGTCCCACTCGCGCACCCAGCCGCCGATCTTCGAGTACGTCTTGTCGACGGCCTTGGGGTCTGCATCGAAGTACAGGTCGGGATCCCAGCGTCCTCCGGGCACGTCGCTGATGCTGTATCGACCATCGCGGACGTTCGACCAGAACGCCGAGGCATTCGGTGCGTCCGGGAGGACGGCGCCCACCCCGACGACTGCTACTGCTCGATTGACCTTCTCACTCATCGTTCGATTCACCTCTGCGCATGTGGATGGTGTCGGGCCTCACGTGCGTTCGTACACGACGTCGGCGACACGGTCCATGTCCTGCATCAAGCCGTCCTGGGCCTGGCGGATCGCCTCGACGCCAACGGCCTTCTCGAAGGTGGCCGCATCGATCGATCCGGCGTCAGCGGCGCCGAGGACCCAACGCGTCCCTTCCTGGGCGACCCTCAGGGCCGCCTCTCGTGCGAACACTCGGCTGATCGGCGCCAGGCCGGACGCATCGAACCGCTCGTCGGACTTGGGGGGGAGATCGCCGGTCTTGGCCCGCCCTGCGCGAACCGCGAGCGCTTCGGCGCCTTCCACCCAGGAGATGAGCTCCCCGAGCCGGAACAGGACGTGTTGGTTCCGCGTGAGCCGGTGAATTCGCGCCATCTCGAGCACCTCGGCGAGGGCAGCCATCGCGAGGGCAACCGTCCCCGCCCCGATCTCGGGATGCCTGGCATCCAGCGTGTCGAGTGCCGCCGCCCGGTCGCGGTAGTACGCACCGCGCGATTTGAGGTGATGCTGCCAGCGATCGCGAGCGATCGTCATCTCCATGATCTCGGACGTCCCCTCGTAGATCGTGGTGATGCGGACATCTCGCTTGTACTTCTCGACCATGTACTCCTTGGTGTACCCGTACCCGCCGAGCGCCTGGATCGCTGCGTCGGCGGCATCATTGCCCGCCTCGGACGCGAGGTACTTGGCGATCGCCCCCTCGGTGTTGAGGAGCTCCTCGCCGGCATCGAGGCGCTCTGCCGTCGCCTCGATGTAGGCGCGAGATGCTTCGAGC
>JASJCF010000140.1 GCA_030066265.1 Acidimicrobiia bacterium
GAGAGCCAGTTGTAAAGGTGGCTGCGAATCGTGCGCTCAGGTTCGGACATTGGGTACGCTCACGTCAGCTGCTTCGGCGGCCTTCCCGTGGTTCTTTGTCGTCTGGCTCTGACGCTTGGGTCGGTTCCGGACATCACCAGGTGCAGCACCGCATGTGCGCACGCAGCCTGATAGCAAAGGAAGCTCATGAACATCTTCGTCGGCAATCTGCCTTTCAGCGCAACCGAGTCCGATCTGCGCAATCTCTTCGCCGAGTACGGCGAGATCGAGTCCGTTGCGGTCATCACCGATCGCGAGACGGGGCGCTCCCGCGGATTCGGCTTCGTCGAGCTCGCCCCGGACGCTCGCGCCCAGGACGCCATCCGTGACCTCGACGGCAGCGACATGGGCGGTCGCGCAATCAAGGTGAACGAGGCCAGGCCCCGCTCGTAGCGACGAACCTGAGCCAGGGTCTCCCTGGTGCCACAAGCAGGCCTGAACACCGCACGCTGCGGCGTCGAGGTCATTCGACACACCGAGATCGCCCCGTGGTCGCCAGCCGTGCGGCTGTGGGTCTGTGGACGGTGCGGCGATCCTGAGACCACCGCACCACGTGCGACGTCTGGGGCGATCTCGATGTGAACAGAGCGGTGGCAGCCGCGCATCGAGGTGAACGCCCACAGACCCTCGTCGGACTACGGAGCCCGCCGCATCAACGGATGCGGTCCGCTCCAGCAACGGATGCGGTCCGCCGCATCAACGGATGCGGTCAGGGCGCGCCGTGTCGTGCGGTGCGTCGCGGGCGACGTCAGCCCTTGCAGTCGTTGTAGCGGTTGTAGAAGATCCTGAACCCGTCGTAGATGCGGCCGGTGTTCACGACAGTTCCGAAACCGGGCACCCACGGCAGGTGGCCCTCGGGCGCCTCATCGGTGTAGTCGACCTCGTCGGCTTCGATCCACTCGCGGCCGCCGACCCAGCCAACGGTCCGCCCGAATTGTCGCCAGACCTCGTTCCCCGGATATCCCTCACTGATCGTCTGAGCCAGGATCCGGTTCTGCGCACGAAGCCCGAATCGACCGTCGCTTGCTTCGGTCCAGGCGACATCGATGGCGCGGAGCAGGTCGCATGGGAGAGCCGCCGCCTCATCGGCGTCGACACCGGCATATCCGCCCACATCGACCTCGTCGACGAGCAACCGCTGCGTCTCGCGATCCGCAGCGTTCCAATTGTGCGCAGCGAGCAGGGTCTCGAGCGCTGAGGTGCGTTGATCCATCGGTGGGAGACTACAGAGGAGGTTCCGAACTCGGTCAGTCCGCTGACCAAGTCTTCCTCCATGCTTCCACCACCTCGACCTCGGCGAACCCCAACCGGGCGTAGACCTCGTTCGACGGGTTGTCGTCGCCGGTGCTGACGGTCGCCCTCATGGCGCCCAACGCCCGTGCACGACGGATCCCCTCCGCCATGCACGCCGAGGCAAGGCCGCGTCGCCGATGATCCGGGTGCGTGCACACCGGTTCGACGATCGCCAGCAGGTTCCGGCGGTCCAGGGTCACGCCGGCGTGGGCCGCGATGGTGCCATCTCGGGCCTGTGCGACGATCTGGAGCTCATGGCGGTACGAAGGCGATCGCTCGAAGTTCAACAATGCGGAAGGGCCGAACGAATGGCCGAACGCTGCGTTGATGACCTGCGCGAGTGCCGACGCATCCTCGACGTCGCCCGGCCGGAGCGATCGAAGCCGATAGCCGTCTGCGACCGATGCGCTCGGTGCGTCGTCGACGAGCGAACGCCACCGTTGCACCAGATGCCACGGCTCCCGCCGATAGCCACGCGTCGCCAGCAGGGCACGCCGCCGACGATCATCCGTCAGGGCGAATGCAGTGAGGGTCCGGGACCCACCGTCGCTGCGAGAGAGTGCATCCTCGGCCCACGCCAGCATCTCGTCCTCGATGTCAGCGCGTCGCGGGTGGGTCTCGAGATGCACGTCACCCTGACCCTCGGGGTGGGCGACGGCCACGATCGCTCCTCCCTCTTCCCAGATCCGGATGTCTGCCCTCGACGTGGCGAGCGACTGGGCAACCGTGTCGGGGTCGTCGTGCCAGAAACTGCCTTCCCACCGCCTGATCTCCCACGCTCGGCCCGTGCGGGTCTCGGCGTAGATCTCTGCGAGGAACTCGTGGATCCTCATGACATCGGACCAGCCGGACAGTGGCCGGCTCGTGATTCCCGTTCGCATCGTCATGTCGTCAGCTCCACCGTCAACGCTAGGCGCAGGCAATCGTGACGACACCTCGGGCCGAGATCGTGAGCCCCTGCAGTCCGGTCACGTGTGATGAGCCACCGCCGCATCGGCCTCGCCAGGCTGCTCCGCAGTCTCCACCGATGCCCTCGGGAGGAAGGCTGGGATGACGATGAGCGTGGTGGCGGCAGCGGTGAGCATCGCAACCCACATGATCATCGAGACCTGGCTGTGGACCTTCAGGGGTGACAGCCACAGCGCAGTGAGTGCAATGGCGATCCCCAGGGCGTTCGCCACGATGGGTCGTCCGGCCTTGTCGATGGCCCGGTTGACATAGCCGGCCCCGTCGGGACGCGCATGGGTGATCGCAGCGATGTAGTGGATGGCGTAGTCGATCCCCACGCCGAGCACGATCGACGAGATGACGGCCGTCAGCAGGTTCAGTTGGATGCCCGAAACGGCGATGAAGGCCAGCAGCGCCACGAGCGTGAGTGTGATCGGCACGAGCGAGACGAGCGTCTCGCGCAGGTTTCGGTAGGCGATCACGAGCATCACGATCACCAGGATGTAGGCCACGACGAGGGATGTGGCTTGGGCGTTGAGCACGAGCCGGGCGATCTCATCCCACACGACGGGCATCCCCGTGAGCGCTACCACGGCGTCGGAGGTCTCGGCATAGGCCAACCACCCCTCGAGGTCCGCAGTCGAGAAGTCGGATGGCAGGAGCAGGAAGCGGAGGCCGTCCTGGGTCGCCATGGGGCCGAGCGGGAGTTCCACCGCTCCGGCGATCACGGCTTCGAGCTGCTCGGGAGCCACGGTGCCGGCCAGGCTGGCGATGGAGAACACGGTGCGGACACCGGACAGCGATTCGAGCTCCTCCGACGCACGCTGGGCGGCGATGATCGATGACTGGGGGTCCGACGGATCGAAGCGGAACTCGCCGATCAGTGGCGTTGCTCCGCCGAAGATCTCCTCGGTCTTCTCGAAGGCCAGGCGCACCGGATCGTCGTCCTTGAAGAAGAAGAGCTGGTCCGGGTTGACTGCGAGCTGCGGGATCCCCCACACGCCGAAGGCAACGAGCGCCGTCACGATCACGATCGCCGGTGCCCGCGTGCGGACGGCTCGCTTGATGCCGGTGGTCACCGAGTTGCCGAGAATCGCCTTCGAGCTGCGAGGTTGGATGGTCACGTGGCTGATCGCTGCCGGAAGCGAGAAGAACGAGATGAGCCCGGCGAACGTGATGCCAACGGCAGTGAACAGTCCGAGCTGACGGATCGGCTGGACGTCGGTGACGAGGAGCGAGAGGAATCCGGCGGCGGTCGAGATCGTGGTGAGGATCATCGGGACGCCGACCTCCGACAGCGCCGACCGGACGCGCGTGACGGAGTCCTCATCGGCGGCCTGCTCCTGGAAGTGCGTGACGAAGTGGAGGCCATCTGCCGACCCCATGACGATGACGAAGATCGGGACGATCACCGTCACGATGTCGACGCGATAGCCGAGGGCGAAGATGAGCCCGAACGTCCACAGCGACCCGAGCGCCGCAGGGATGAGAGCCATGACCGACAGGCGTAGCGAGCCGATCGTCGAGAAGAACACGGCGACGAGGAGGGCGATCACGATCGGGGGGATGATCAGCAGGAACCAGCTGAGCAGGTCGAGGACCGACGCAAAGACGACCGGATTCCCGGAGAAGGTCAGATCGAGCCCGTCGACCGCGACATCGGTGACCCGACGCGCCGTTGCCGTGGGATCGTCGCCCGGCGAGACGAACACCAGCGTGTGACGCCCGTCCTCACTCACCAGGAGATCGGAAACGGGATTGTCGGCGATGAGGCTCACGACGAGCGCATCGGGAGCTCCCCGGATCGTGTCGGGATCGAGGGCGCTTCCGGTGAGCGGGTTCTCTTCGGGGACGACAGCCGCCACAGCTTCCACACCCTCCACCGTCAGGAGCTCGTCCCGCAGCTCGGCGATCAACGCAACGTTCTCCGATGTGGTGAACGCCTCACCCTCGGGCAGGGAGGCGACCACGTTGATGGGATCCGTCGTGGCGTACTTCGCTTGGAGGGCTGCGAATTCCTCGCCGGTTGCGTTGCCCTCGACGATGAACGACGAGACGTCGGCGTTGAAGCTCATCCGGAACAGCATCGCGACCGCCAGCAGTGAGATCAGGGCGGTGATGGCGAGCACCACACGGGACCGATGGACGATGAAGCGAGCGATCCGATCCACGACGCCATTCAACACCTGTTCGGGTGCTGCAGGGAGTCATCGGGCTGATCGACGGCCCGAATCGACGGCCCGAAATCGACGGCCCGGATCGACGGCGAGAATCGACGGCCAGGATCGATGGCCCGGATCGACGGGACCCGGGTGGGCGCTCCCGATGACTCAGTCCTTCCCCGTCGTCCGCTCGTCGGTCCGGGTGAGCAGCCAGATGGCGAGGTTTCCCCCGGAGACGGGCTTCTCGACGCTCACCTCGAGTCCTGCGGGGAGCGCCGGGGGAAGGCCTCCACTGCTCAGGTAGGCCCGGTACTGCCGATAGTGATCCGACCCGGCGATTCGCTCGATACCCGTGGAGAGGGCACGCCATGCATGACCTCGCCAACGCATCGGCCCGTTCCGATAGTCGATCACGACGATGGTGCCCGTGGGTCGGACCACCCTGACCATCTCCCCCAGTGAGGCTGAGCGCACTTCCGGAGTGAGCTCGTGGAGGAACAGCGATGCCACGACCATGTCGAAACCGTCGGAGTCGAAGGGCAGGGAGGTGGCGTCGCCGAGCACGAGGCTCGCCCGGCCTGCGAGGCGCCGGCGGGCCGTCTCGAGCATCGCGGGGGATCGATCGAGTCCGGTTCCCACGGCGCCGCGGTCCACGTATTCGGCGAGGTGGGATCCCGTCCCGCACCCCACGTCGAGCACGCTCTGGCCCGGGACCGCCGGACACAGCTCCAGCGCCTTGGCTCGCAGGGGCCGGTCGATCGGTTCGAGGAACCGGTCGTACCAGGGGGCGATCGCCGCGTAGTCGTCGGACACGGTTGTCACCATACGCAGGCAGGCGGCGGGGCGCTGACCCGTCGGCTACGGTGCATCGAGAGCGCAAGCCGGCTCGAGGCGAGGAGAGGCACGTCCCATGGAACGCACCGACATCGATGTCCGGGATTTCCTCCGCGGGCTGCCCGACGACGTGCGCTCCGACATGGAGACGCTCGATGGCATCATCCACGAGGAGATGCACGGCCTCGACCGGGTCCTGTTCACGGGGACGTTCTGGGGAGGTTCCCACCAGGACATCATCGGGTACGGCACGTACACCTATCGACGGTCGGACGGCAAGGCCGTCGAGTGGTTCGTGGTCGGACTCGCACGGCAGAAGGACTACACCAGCGTGTACATCAGCGCCGTCGAGGACGGTCAGTACCTGTCGGAGAAGTATGCCGCTGACCTCGGGTCCGTGAAGGTCGGGAAGTCAGCCATCAGCATCTCGTCGATCGATGACCTGGACCTCGACGCGTTTCGGCGCTTGGTGAGGGCGGCGCGCGGTCTCTCCGCCGAATACCTCGACGAGGGCTGACGCGCGCGGTCCTGGGTAGCGTGCTGCCATATCGAGTGGGAGGTCGTTCCAGATGGCAAGCGGCAGGGTGGTCGTCACCGGTGGAGCAGGCAAGGCCGGTGTTGCCGTGGTCGAGGATCTCCGAGCGCAC
>JASJCF010000141.1 GCA_030066265.1 Acidimicrobiia bacterium
CAACCCGCAGTCGCCCCTTCGCCTCGACACCGATTGCCGCACCGTCCTCATCGATCAGCTTGATTTCGAGTTCGAGGTCCCGCTGGCGTTCGTCCGGATCCACTTCGGCGACCATCGCCAAGGTCAACGATCGGTGCACCGCCGGGAGTGAGCGGACCGAGATCGTGTCGAAACCACCGCCCAGGATGAACAGCTTCCCGTTCTGGACCTGGGCGCTGTCGGCCAGCAGCGCCGACGTGAGCCTCATGGCGTCGACCCTTGCTCGAGCCGGTAGCGTCGGATGTCAGGATCCGAGATGGTCTCGCGACAGAGGCGATCGAGATGCGTGTCCATGTCACGGGACGATAGCGCTTGCGCTCGCGCCGGTCTCGGGCCGCGAGACAGCACCACCCTGGAAGGCCCTCAGGAGATCGGCTGGAAGCGCGCCTGGAAGAACCTCAGCTCGGGTGGTTCGTAGGTGAACTCCAAGCCCTGGATGTCTTCGGCGTGGTCGTACACCTCGATGACCGACTCCGCAACGACGTCCATGTGCGACTGGGTGTAGACCCTTCGCGGGATGGTGAGGCGCACGAGCTCGAGTTTCGGCACGTGGTGGTCACCCGTCTCGGGATCCCGTCCCGCCGAGACGATGCCGCGTTCCATGCCCCGGACTCCGGAATCGACGTAGATAGCTGCGGCGAGTGCCTGTGCCGGGAACGCCTCTTGCGGGAGATGAGGCAGGATCGCTGCAGCATCGAGGAACACCCCATGTCCGCCGATCGGTGTGACAACCGGCACTCCGTACTTCACCAACGCCTCTCCGAGATACCCGACCTGTCCCACCCGCGAACGCACGTGGTCGTCGGTGGCCACCATCTCTCGGATACCTTCTGCCAGGGCCTCCATGTCGCGCCCAGCCATCCCGCCGTAGGTGTGCAGACCCTCGAAGGCGACGAGCATCGCCCGAGCGCGGCGTGCCAGCTCAGGATCTCGAACGGCGAGGAACCCGCCGATGTTGACGAGGTTGTCCTTCTTCGACGAGACCGTCGCCCCATCCGAGTGCTTCGTGATCTCGAGCAGGATGTCCGCGATCGATGAGTTCTCGTGCCCGGCCTCCCGTTGCTGGATGAAGTAGGCGTTCTCCACGGCGCGGGTTGCGTCGAGCATGACCGGGATGTCTCGCTCTGAGCAGTACGCATACACGTCCTTGATGTTCGCGAGGGAGGCGGGCTGGCCACCTGCCATGTTCACGTTCGTCTCGAAGGACACGTAGGCGATCCGATCGGCGCCGTGCTCGTCCACCACGGCGGCCAACTTGTCGAGATCGATGTTCCCTTTGAACGGGTGCATCGACGATGGATCGTGCGCCTCGTCGATGATCACGTCGACGAACGTCCCCCCGGCATGTTCCTGGTGGTAGCGCGTCGTTGTGAAGTACATGTTGCCGGGGACCACGTCACCGGGTCCGATGAGGAGCTGGCTGAGGATGTGCTCGGCTCCCCTCCCCTGGTGTGTGGGGATGAGCTCTTCATACCCGTAGACGTCGCTGACGGCTTCGACCAGCTTGTAGAACGATCGGGCCCCGGCGTATGCCTCATCGCCCAGCATCAGTGCCGACCATTGGCGATCCGACATGGCACTCGTCCCCGAGTCCGTGAGGAGGTCGATGTACACGTCGTCACTGCGCAACAGGAACGTGTTGTAGCCGGCATCGCGGATGGCGTCTTCTCGCTGATCGCGCGTTGTCATCGACAACGGCTCGACCATCTTGATCTTCCAGGGCTCTGCCCAACTCCGGGTCATGATCGGTTCCTTTCGTGCGGTTGTTGGGTGTTCGTCATCAGATCTTGTCGAGCGCCGATGCCAGGTCGACGATCAGGTCGTCGGGGTTCTCGACGCCCACTGACAGGCGGACGAGCTGATCGGTGATGCCGAGCATCGCTCGTTCCTCGGGGTCGACTCCTGCGTGTGTCATCGTTGCGGGATGCTCGATGAGGCTCTCGGTGCTGCCGAGGCTGACTGCGAGATGGATGAGTTGGAGCGAGTCGAGGAAGCGGAAGGCTCCCTCGAGGTCGGTATCGATCCAGAACGAGATCATCGACCCCGGGCCGAGGCACTGTGAGCGGTACGTGGCCATGGCTGGATCGCCCTCTTCGATGAAGCCGAGATAGCCGACGCTGGATACCTTGGGGTGCGCATCGAGGAAGTCGGCCACGACCTGCGCGTTGTCCGCCTGGCGACGCATACGCAGCGCCAGGGTCTCGAGGCTCCGCATCATCAGCCATCCCGTCAATGGCGTGGCCATCGTGCCGAGAATCGTCCTCAGCTCGGCGATCGGATCGATGAGGTCCCGTCTGCCGAGCGCAGCACCTGCGATGAGGTCGGAGTGCCCACCGATGAACTTGGTCGCCGAGTAGAGGACCAGATCGGCGCCATGGTCGATCGGGTGTTGCCAGAGCGGGCCGAGGAAGGTGTTGTCCACGACCAGGGGGACCGCGTGATCCTCGGTGGAGTGACGGTCGGCGAACGCTCGAGCCTCGGCGATCGAGAACAGATCGTTCGTCGGATTTGCGGGCGTCTCGAGGAAGACGAGTGCAATCCGCCGCCCGTCCACTGCGGCATCGAGGTCATCGATCGAGGTGCCGGGGTCCCATTCGAGACGCTCGACGCCGAGCCGCGCAAGCGTCTCGTGGAGGAAGTGATCGGTTCCGCCGTACACCGGCGCCGAGTGCACGACCACCGTCCCCGGCTGGACGAAAGTGAGCATCGTCGTGGTGATGGCGGCCATCCCGGACGCGAAGACGAGTCCCGCTTCCGCTCCGTCCCAGAGGGTGAGCCGCTGCTCGAGGATCTCGAGATCCGGGTTGTTGAGCCGTGAGTAGATGAGCCCGGTGTTCTCCCCCGGGTCTGCCTCGTCGAGGCCGTAGGCGATCTCGAAGAACCTCCGGCCTTCGGCCGCAGACGAGAACGTGAACGTCGAAGTCTGGAAGATCGGGCTCTTGAGCGCACCCTCGCTCCACTCCGGGCGGTACGCATATCCCATCATGAGGCTCTCGGGTGAGAGCTCGTGCTCACCGATCTTCTTGCGATACTCGTCGCTCATGTCACCGATCCCCGTGTCCGGTGCGCGGGGTCACCGCACACGACGTGCGGATACGTCGCCCACACCCCTGTAGTATCGAACGACGCACCGGCGCATCGACACCCAACCGAAGGAGATTCGACGCATGGCGTCACTGCCCGCACTCGATCCAACCGATCGGATGATCATCGCCCTGCTCCAACAAGACGGGCGGCTGTCGAACAAGGCGCTCGCCGCAGAGGTCGGCATCGCCCCATCGACATGCTCGGAGCGGGTGCAGCGGCTGCGCGACAATGGCGTCTTCCGAGGCTTTCACGGAGAGGTCGAGCCTGAGGCGCTCGGGATCGGGCTCCAGGCGTTGGTGGTGGTGCGGCTCCGCCGACATGCCGAGGATCTCGTGCATCGGTTCTGGGAACACACCGAGGAGATGCCCGAAGTCAAGGCGGTGTATCACCTCTCGGGTGGCAACGACTTCCTCTGCCATGTGGTGGTGAAGGACTCGGATCACCTCAGGCGTGTCGCCGTGTCCGGATTCACCTCACTGCCCGAAGTCGCGCACATCGAGACGTCCCTGATCTTCGAGCATCGCGCGAAGCCGTCGCTCCCCGATCTCACCGAGGAGTGATGGCGAACCCGTCGGAGCTCTCGCCGGCGCCGGTTCGGACCCCATGCGCAGCGTGGAGACTCGCATGATGTTTCGGATCGGCATGATCGTCGTCGTGGTGGGATTCGGGATCCAGATGTTCTCGGGGTACACCTACACCGTGTCGGACCCTGCCGAGTGCCCGGAGACGTGGGAGGGCGATCCCGTCACCGCCACCGAGGTCCTCGACACGGGCGGTGGCGTTGCAGGGTATTGGTGCTTGGTTCAGGGCTCGTTCTCACAGACCAATGAGCCACGATTCCACAACATCCCGGTGGGTGAGCGTGCCGGGTACGCCCAGTGGTACGGCTTCGCCGTCATGCTCGCCGGCGCCGCCATCGTCGGATTCGCCGTTTGGAGGGAGCGGTCCCGACGGGTCGACGACGCGCCCGAGTTCGGACCGGAGGAGGATTCGCCCACCGATCGACCCCGTCCGCCCTCGGATGGCTCGGACTCGTAGCCGGTCCGGGTGCCGGACGTTCTAGGCGAGAGGCGACGCTGCGAACGGGACGTCGAAGCGCAAACACCAGATCATGACGAACTGGTGGATCGCAGGGTCGTATTCGGCGGGCAGTTCGTAGTTCTGGCCACCGACGTTCCCTTTGATCTTGCCGAGATTGATGAAGTCTCCGAGGTCATCGCCCTTGGCGTAGTCGTCCGTCGGGAGGACGTAGACCCACAGGTCCGGCCCGTTCTGGATGTCCGTGTCGTCCTCGAACCGCAGCACGGAGTCGCCCTGGAACTGATAGACGGTCGCGGTCCCCTCCGCCGAGTGGTCGATGCCGTAGAACTGTCCCGCTGCGATCGCCTCCGGCTCCGGGGGTGTGGTGGTGGTAGTGGTGGTCGACGGAGCTGTCGTCGTGGTCGGCGGAGCCGTTGTCGTGGTGGGCTCGGAATCACCCGCCTCGGCGATCGTGGTCGTCGGCGGAAGGGTGGTGGTCGTGGTGGTGGTGTCCGGAGCACCCGCTGCAGCTTCTTCGCTCTGGGACGTCGCAAACGCATCCTCGAGTGATTCGTCGACGACGTCGTCGACGAAGAGCTTGTCCGGCCGGAACAGCAGGAAGGCGACGACGAGTCCGGCGACACCGACGCCGACGATCAGTCACTTGTAGCGCTTCACGAACTCCATACGGCTCTCTCCCCTACTCCCGTCGTGCCGAGATGGGCTTGATCGAGGTGGAGTCAACCGCGCTCGGGGCACTGTCGTGCCCTGGCTGTCCCACGTTCATCGGTTGTTCACGGTGCCGCTCTGGGGTGCGGGATTCGGTTGCCAGGCCGGCATGGGGCGTACTCCGGTTCCTATCAGGTGGTGAACGCAACGAGCACGGCGACCACGATGAGGAAGCCTCCAATGGCGATGGCCGGAGCCACCGCCCATCGCGGGATGCGAAACCAGACGATCGAGATCGATTCGACCATGTCGTCTCGACTCCAGGAGCCGGCGACCGGCACCCCGAAGCCGATGAGTGCCACGGCGACGATGTCGGTGATCGATCGCGCATACCGCGTTCCCGGGAGAGGATCGTCGTTTGCGAGGAGTTCGGCCCACTGGCGGGCTCGGGTGAAGAGAATGAGCACACCGAGGCCAACCATGACGACGCCACCAATGCGGCGGACCAGATGCATCAGCCGATGTCTCCGTGGCGGTGCACAACCCTCATCCCGCCAGCGTACGGCTCACCGCTGACTGCCGGGGCGGCTCAGCGGCGGCGAGCGAGGCGATGTCCAGCGAATCCCCCAACGGCTGCGCCGATGGGAATCAGCCACCACGCTGCTCCGCCGGAGGGAATGGCGGCCACCACTCCGACGACTCCTCCGACGAGCGCACCGACCCGCAGGCCCACCAGCCGGTCGTAGGGCTGCTGTCCTTCCTCGTATCGAGGCGTTTCAGAAGGATCGTCCACGTACAGCATCGTCTCATCC
>JASJCF010000142.1 GCA_030066265.1 Acidimicrobiia bacterium
CTTCGGTCACCCGCACGGTGCGTGCCCATTCGACGAACGTGCTCGGCCCCTCGTGGGACGCACGCAGATCGGCGAGCGAATCGACGAGCTCGGAGACCACGGCCTCGGCGAGCGACTGATCCGTTGCACCGTCTCCGTCCTGGGTGAAGAAGTCGGTGACGAACCACTCGGCGCGGGCGACCACTGCGAGGGCTCGGTCCTGCGAGGCCGGCGCAGTGAGGGAGGATTCGCTCACCACCAGCGCAGCAGGAGCTTGCGTGGTCGTCGTGACCGTCGATGACGTCACCGGGGCGGCCAGCGCCGGCGGAGGCTCTGTAGCGGGACCGCCGCCGGTGACGAAGCGGACGCCCGCGAAACCGAGCACACCCACCGCTGCGACGAGGGCAACGGCGTACCACCTCCGGTCGAGTCCCTCATCGGCCGGTGCGACCAGGCTCGACCAGGGGATCTCCTCGCGTTCTTCGCGTTCCATGTTCATACCTCGGTGAGTTCGAGGATCTGCCCGGGCAGGATCAGATCGGGATCGTCCCCGATCACATCTCGGTTCGCCCGATAGATCGCCTTCCACAGCTCCGCGATGTCGCCACCCTGCGGCTCAGGACCGCGCTCGGCCAGGATCGCTTTGGCGATGGACCACAAGCAGTCGCCACGCTGCACTTCATAGGTCGGCGGGACCGGCAGCTCTGAGACCGGCAGCTCTGAGACCGGCAGCTCTGAGACCGGCAGCTCTGAGACCGGCAGCTCTGGGACCGGCGGCTCTGCATGGGCAGGCTCCCCTGCGACTCGTTCGATCCGCAGAGACGGCGGCGGCGTCGCACCGTGTGCCGCAGGAGGCCGGGCCGTGGCGACCCACGCAATGAGCCACAGCAATGCTGCAGCGACCCTGCGCAGCGGCGTGGCACGCTGCCACTGGATCGCGGCGACCTTCAGCACGGCGTCGGTTCCGATGTCGATCACGATCAGCGCTGCAAGCACCGAAGCGATGACGAGGGCCATGGTGACGACCGGTTCCACGGAGCGACCTTGTCAGAGGCGCCGTGGCGATGGAAGAACCCTGCCGGCGTCAGCGGGAGAAGAGTTTCGCGACGTCGCTGGCGCTCTTGGCAGCCGATTCGTCTCCGAGCGATTGATCGTCGACACGCTCGCCCAGCTTCCCGACCCGATGCGCGGGGAGCCGGAACACGAAGTAGGTGAGACCGTTGGTCCGGGTGTACGAGAGGTTCCCGCCCATCCCGACGGCGAGCGAACGGGCAATGGCGAGACCCAAGCCGACGCTCCCCTGGAGAAGCGGCCCCGTCCCTTCGTGTTGGTACCGATCGAACACCTGCGTGAGGTGTTCGTCGCCGATTCCGTCTCCGTCGTCCATCACGAAGACCGAGAGCGTCCCTCCGCCGTATTCGGTGAAGATGTCGATGTTCGGGCCACCGTGCTTGACGGCATTCGACACCAGGTTGCGGACCACCTGGCGGAAGCGGAGACGGTCGGCCTCGGCGACATCTCCGCTGGGGGTGAACTCGATGTTCGCGCCGGAGCGGAGGAACGGCTCGATGACGGCTTCGATCTCAGCATCGATGTCCACGTCCTGGATGTCGAGGACCACGTTGCCGGTCTCCACCTGTCCGGCGGTGATGAGGTCGTCGACCATGCGCGAGAGCTCAGCTGCGTCGTTTGCGATCAGCCCCGCCAGCTCCCTCGTCGTGTCGGGGTCCTCGGCGCCGCTCTCCTCGAGAGCCAGCGCAAAGCCGTAGACCCCGGTCAAGGGTGTCCGCAACTCGTGCGAGAGGTTGGCCACGAACTCGTCCTTCGACGAGATGACCGCTTGCGTTCGCTCGAGCTCGCTCCGCATCGCGTCTCGCTCCCGGCGCCGTCGCATGATCGATCGAAGGAGCAACATCGCCGTGATGGGTATGGCGATGGTGACCAGGAACCGGAGCCCGTCGGCGATCTGACCGGCGTACTCGGCTTCCACGAGGACGTCCTGGACTCGGCCATCTCTCACCGCCACGAGGGTGCCGACGGCCGCCTCATACGTCGACTCGTCGATGGCCTCCACCCTCGGCTCATCGCCTGGCGGAGCCTCGAGTGCGTCGACGACTCCCTGCAGCTCGATGATCAGCCTCGCCGCCGTCGTTGCAACGGCTTGCCCTTCGGCTCCCCCGATCGCAATCGAGAGTTCGGCGGACCTTCGCTGGTACTCGGCGATCCCGACGGAGAGAACGGCCGCCGAACGGGTCACGGTCTGCGGAGCGATCGCCCCTGCGGCGCGCGCTTCCTCGAGCACGATGGTCTGGTTCGCCGTGTTCCAGGTGACGACAGCCTGGCTGAGGGTCGCCTCGGCTCCGATGGCGATCTTCCCCTCCCTGGCGACGTCCTGTGATCCGTCCGAAACCGCGATGAAGGAGACGGCGACGATCAGGATCGAGATCGCGCCTGCAACGCCAAGCACCACGAGGGCGCTCGAAAGCAGTCTGCGCACCGCGGTTCCTCCAACAGAGAGCTTCCCTCCTATTCGGCATCGAAGGCCCGGGTCTTGAGTTCGCGAAACTCAAGGAATTCCCCGCAAATGCCGATGAATTCGGGTGGTGCGGAGCAGCCTTCGGTTCGCCGTCGTCTACATCGCGACGGCCGTGGTCGTGCTCATGTACGCGCCCGCTCCCGCCCAGGCAGGGCCGCTCCAGGACATCTGGAGGATCGTCAACAACGCTGACGCAGCCAACGAAGCGGTCATCAACGAGTTCGTCACCGCCGCTACCGGCGCGATCGTGTCCGGATCGATCGAGGACCTCAACACAGCTCGCGACCGGGCGCACGCCCAACTCGACGGCATTTGGTACACCGCCGCCGCAGCCCTCGATGCCATTGCGGACCTCCACCCCGAATACGAGGACGACGTGGATGTCGCAATGGGCGCGCTCAACGACGACCACAACGACGCCCACGCTGAGGTGACGGCGTACTACAACATCGTGTACGACGCCATCGTCGGTGGAACCACCACGACCACCAGCACGACCTCGACGACCTCGACAACCACCACCTCGACCTCCACGACGACCACGACACGGCCGCCCTCTTCGTCCACGACCACCACGAGCCGACCGCCGTCCTCCTCGTCGACGACCACCACAACGACGACCACCGTCCCGAGCACGTCGTCCACGACCACGCCTCCCGACACCACCACAACGACGACCATCGCCGACACCACCACGACCACCGCTCCGAGCTCGGCGATCCCGCCGGGCACCGATCCCCCGCCAGGTGCCGATCCGAGGCCGAGCACCGATCCGAGGCCGGGTGACGGGGGCACGGTGATCGACGATCCGAGTGTCATCCTGTCGGCGCCGGCCGTCCTCGATTCATCGACTCGAGCCGATGAGCCGGCTGAGGAACGTCAGGGCGCCCGGTCGCGAGGAGTCGTCTCGGAGATGATCACCACTGGCTTCTCCCAGGTGTTCCCGCCTGCGATCGCTCAGTTCACGGCGGCACCGTTCGTGGTGGTCGAGATGCTGGTCATGACGCTCTTCGAGAGCGTGCGGACCATGATCGTGCCCTTCATGGCGATCAGCCTCGTCATGCTGCTGTTCCTCTGGTCCGAGCGTCGCCGGTATCCCGAGTCGCTGCCGACCTGATCAGCCGCCGATGTAGCTCATCTCGATCCTCGGAGCCGGGAGCGGAACACCCCCTCGCAGCTCCGAGTACCGATCGGTGCGCTCCTCCCACGTTGCGGCGATGATGTCGGCGATGTCCCCGGCATCCGAGCCGCTTCGGATCGCAGACTTCACGTCCGTACCCTCGCTGGCGAAGAGACAGGTGTAGAGCGAACCTTCGGCGGAGAGGCGCAGCCTCGTGCAGTCGCCACAGAAGGGTTCCGATACCGAGGAGATGAACCCCACCTCACCACCGCCGTCGACGAACCGGTAGCGGTCGGCGACATCGCTGGCGTTCGCCCTGGTCACAGGCTCGAGGGGCCAGCGCTCGCTGATGGTGCGGACCAGGTCGGCTGACGGGACGACATGGCTCCGGTCCCACTGATTGCTCGATCCCACGTCCATGAACTCGATGAAGCGCACCACATGGCCGGTGTGCCGGAATCGCTCGACCAGCGGCAGGACCTGGTCCTCGTTCGTACCGCGGTGGACGACCGTGTTGATCTTGATCGGCCCGAGTCCCGCCCGGTCTGCGGCCTCGATGCCGTCGAGAACCACCGAAACCGGCACGTCCGTGTCGATGAGCCGATGAACCACCTCGTCATCGAGCCCGTCGAGGCTGACCGACACTCTCGTGAGGCCTGCCTCGGCGAGCGCGTCGGCATGAGCGGCGAGGAAATGACCGTTGGTCGTCAGCGCAAGATCCTCGACACCGTCGATCGTTGCGATCATGCCGGCCAGGATGGGGAGGTCCCTTCGAAGCAGTGGCTCGCCGCCGGTCAGCCGCACCTTGGTGACGCCGAGTGCCACAGCGGCTTCGACGACCATGGCGATCTCGCCGTACGACAGGATCTCGGATCTCGGCAGGTAGTCATGACCATCGAAGACCTCTCTCGGCATGCAATACACGCACCGAAAGCTGCAGCGATCCGTGACGGAGATCCTGAGATCACGGAGAGGCCGTCCGTGGCGATCGTTGGGCATTTCCGAACGGTAGCCCCCGGGGGTTGTTCCGCACCCGGCCCGGATCAGTGTGCGAGATCGAGGAATTCGCTGCGGGTTCGGGCGTCGGACTGGAAGGTGCCACGCATGGCGCTCGTCACCATGTTCGACTCCTGCTTCTGCACCCCGCGCATCATCATGCACAGGTGCTTGCCCTCCATGACCACCCCGACACCGTGGGGATCGAGGGTCTCCGTCATCGCATCGGCCACCTGGTTGGTCAGCCGTTCCTGGACCTGGAGACGCCGTGCGTAGACATCGACGATGCGTGCGATCTTGGACAGGCCGATGATCTTGCCCTTGGGGAGGTAGGCCACGGTGGCCTTCCCGAAGAACGGGAGCATGTGGTGCTCACACATCGAGTAGTACTCGACGTCGCGCACGACGACCATCTCGGAAGCGCCCTCTGCGTCGAAGATCGCCTCGTTGACGACCTCCTCGAGCGATGTGCTGTAGCCACTCGTGAGGAAATCCATCGCTTTGGCGACCCGGAGCGGTGTTCGGACGAGACCCTCGCGGTCGGGATCCTCGCCGATTTCGACGAGTTGGTCACGAACGAGTTCCTCGAGGCGCGGGGCATAGGAGCCGTCGGGCGTGTCGAAGTCGTCGATCGCACGGGTGGAATACGGGGTTTGCAGTCGGACGGCCATGGTGGGTGTCACCTCCGGGTGTTGGGATGCCGTTTCCGTCGCGATGTCAGCTGCTGTACGACCCGAGACCGGGTGGATCCACTGAGGTGCGACGTCGGCCACCGGGACGGCAACATGTGCGTACGTCTCGGCGTCGGGGTCGGGGATGCTCCAATCGTCGAAGTCCTTGACGAGATCGCCGTAATAGACGACGTCGAGGTCAATGGTCCGAGGAGCATTCTTGTCGCTCGTGCGAACGCGATCGAGGTCGGACTCGATCTTCCGCAGTTCGTCGCGAAGGCTCTCGGGGTCGAGAACCGTCGAAGCGAGGACGGCGGT
>JASJCF010000023.1 GCA_030066265.1 Acidimicrobiia bacterium
CGCTGTCAACCGGACAGACGGACCCACCGCGATCGTGCTGACCCGCCAGGGGCTCCGGATTCCTGAACGGGCGCCCGAGGTCACCGATGTCGCACGGGGCGGCTACGTGCGGGTTCCGGGGGAAGACGTCGTGCTGGTCGCCACGGGTTCGGAGGTGCCTCTTGCGGTCGCAGCGGCAGCCTTGGCCACACGTGAGGGGGTGTCGATACGGGTCGTGTCGATGCCTTCCATCGAGGTGTTCGATCGGCAGGATGCTTCGTACCGGGCATCCGTCCTGGGATCGGATCTCCCCGTCTTCACCATCGAGGCAGGTGTCACGAGGGGATGGCTCGCCGTAGCGGCACGCGGAGGTGAACCGATCGGCATCGACCGTTTCGGAGCCTCGGCACCTGCAGGCGTGCTCGCAGAGGAGTTCGGGTTCACGCCGGAGGCGGTGTTCGCACGAATCCAAGAGTCACTCAACGAAGCGAAGGAGCACGGATGATCGACATCGTTCGAGGGCGTCCGCAGGACGGCGATCTGCTCGTGGTCCCCGTTCTCGCCGATCGCACGCCAGGATCGACGCACGAGGCGGCGCCGGACCTCGCATCGATGGAGTCCCTCCTCGACGCCAAGGACTTCTCGGGCAAGAAGAACCAACTCCAGTTCGTCCCCACGCCGGATGGTCCGACACCGGAGGCACTGCTCGTGGGCCTCGGCGATGACGTCGACCTCGAGACCCTGCGACGCGCCGCTGGATCCGTCGCTCGGGCAGTCGGGCGCTATCGCACGGTTGCCACCCTGCTCCATGACGTCGACCTCGAGGGAGCGGAGGGTGCGGTGGTGCTCGGGACCCAGCTCGGGGCATACCGCTTCGAGGAGTACCGCTCCGAGCCGTCGAAGGACAAGTTCTCATCGCTCGTCCTCGTCGCCGGTAGCGACGACGTCATCGACGAAGAAGGCGTTGCCCGAGCCGAAGCGATCGCAAGCGGCGTGATCCTCGCCCGCGATCTGGTCAATCGGCCGGCACAGGACAAGCCGCCGGCGGCCCTCGCGGACATCGCCTCGTCGCTCTCGCCAGAGGTCGCCGTGACGATCTACGACGAGGCCGACATCGCGGAGATGGGCTTCGGCGGTCTCGCTGCTGTCAATGCGGGGGCCGACCGGCCAGCCCGGATGGTGGTCATGGAATACCGGCCGGAAGGTGCCGAGACGACGGTCGCCTTCGTGGGGAAGGGCATCGTGTTCGATTCCGGGGGTCTGTCCATCAAGCCTGCGGCGATGATGGAGACGATGAAGACGGACATGGCTGGTGCTGCCGCCGTGCTCGGTGCAGTCCAGGCGATCGCTGCGATCGGTCTCGACGTCAACGTCATCGGCATCACACCCTTCACCGAGAACCTCACCGGTGGTTCGGCGACGCGGCCCGGTGATGTGATGCGGGCCTACAAGGGGAAGACCATCGAGATCCTCAACACGGACGCCGAAGGTCGGCTCGTGCTGGCGGACGGGCTCGGTCTGGCGCAGGACTTCTCTCCAGACCTCGTGGTCGACATCGCCACGCTCACCGGAGCCTGCAAGGTCGCACTCGGCACGCACATCGGCGGCCTCTTGTCGAATGACGATGAAGCAGCCGAGCTCGTGCTCTCGGCCGCAACGGCAGCGGGCGAGAAGCTGTGGCGGCTACCTCTCGAAGAGGAATACGGCTCACTCATCGAGAGCGACATCGCCGACATGAAGAACACCGGCGGTCGGTACGGCGGGACGATCACGGCGGGACTGATCCTCGCTGAGTTCGTCGACGACGGCACCTCATGGGTCCATCTCGATGTCGCCGGGCCGGCGCGAGCGGACTCCACCGAGCACTACGTCATCAAGGGCGGATCCGGATTCGGCGTCCGGACCCTGGTCGCCGTCGCCGAGGCGCTCGCCGGCTGAGGCGCCCGCCTCCACACGTCCCATCTCCTTCAGAGGTCGATTCCCTTCGGACGCCGACTCCCTTCTGATCTCCGATTCCCTTCTGACGTCCGATTGAGCAGGGCGGTCGGGCTAGGCGGTGACTAGTCATCTCGGAGCAATCCATCAATCCCACCTTGCGCAGGGCCGATACCCACAGAAGTGAACTGACTGCTCTCTGTGGGAGATGCCCCTGGCATGAGCATCCGCATCCGATCCCTCGTCGTCGTGCTGGCAATGCTCTTCGGCATGACCGTGTCGGTCAGCCCGGCACACGCAGGGGGTGCGGGGACGTTGCTGTCGAGGATCAACTCTTCTCGGGCCGGAGCCGGCCTCGCCCCGCTGGAGACGTACTGGGATCTCACGGACGACGCCCGTGCGCAGGCGAACCGCATGGCGGCAGAAGGCAGAGTCTTTCACAACCCCTCGCTGGCGAGCGTCAACGGTGTCTGGCAGGCGCTCGGTGAGAACGTTGGCGTTGGGTGGGACCTCAACGAGATGCACGACAGCTTCATGGCATCGGGGGCCCACCGCGCCAACATCCTCGGCAACTACAACTACGTCGGCATCGGTGTCACCACGGACGATGACGGAGCGATCTGGGCCGCAGTCGTCTTCATGCGGGCTGCACCCGGCCTGAATGGCGGTGAGACGACGACCACGACCGTCGCTCCGACGACGACGACCACCACCACCACGAGCCCCCCTCCCTCTCCTCCGGTCGACCCTGAGCCGACGCCACCGATTGAGCCGATGCCACCCGATCCGACACCGACGACCACCAAGGCCCCACCACCGCCACCCAAGGCGACGGTATCGAAAGCGCCCGACTCGCAGACGACGCCACCGACACGCGTCCTGATCGAAGCCTGGGGCAGACCGGTTGGGCCGATTGTCGACTAGGGGCGTTGGCAGACGCAGTCGGGACGAGCTTGGACCGAGACCGACGAGAACGTCCCGACCGCTCCGTCGTACATCAGCAGCCTCCCGGCGTAGGCGGGGGCCAGGCCAGCGCTGATCCTGATCACCTCGGTGGCCTGAAGGGTGCCGATCGTGCCCACCACTGGCCCGACGGCTCCCACGAGCGCGCAGTCGAGCCTGGCGGCGGACTCGGGCGGACTCGGGAAGATGCACCGATAGCACGCTCCGTTCGGCACGAGCGTGGTGATCTGTCCCTCCCACCGGTACACGGCGCCCGTCACCAGAGGTACCTCGGCCTTCCTGGTGGCATCACTCAAGTCGTAGCGGGCTTGAAAGGAATCGGTCGCGTCGACGACGACGGTGCTGCCTTCGATCAGATCAGCGGCGCTCGACGAATCGAACGAGCCTTGGACGATCTCGGTTGCGGTCTGGGTGGTCGTGGCCGCAACGGAGTCCGCGGCTGCCGCCACCTTGGGCCTACCGAGGTCGCTGAGTGCGTAGATGGGTTGCCGTTGGAGATTCGACAGTTCGACCACGTCGGGATCGACGATGCGCAGCGTTCCGATCCCTGCACCGGCGAGGTAGCTGATCACCGGCGAACCGAGGCCGCCTGCGCCGATCACGGTGACGGAAGCCGACCGGAGCTTCGACTGGCCGGTGCTCCCGATGTCGGGGATCTTGATCTGCCGGTCGAAGCGTTCGAGCTCGTTCGGGGTCAGGGAATCCGTGCCTGCGAGCGGCAAGCCGTGGCGCCGCCATGCGTCGATCCCTCCGTCGAGCGACGTCACCGATTGGTAGCCGAGTTCGGCGAGCTCACGTGCGGCGATCGCTGAGCGCATGCCGATGTCGCAGACGACCAGCACGCGTGCGCTTGTCGACGGGAGGCTTGCGGCCGGATCCTCGAGGAGCCGTTCCAACGGGGTGAAGGTGGATTCCGGGAGGTGAGGTCGCGTTTGCGCCTGCGGCCGGACGTCGACGATCGCATCGAATCGTGACAGATCGACGTCTTCCGGAGAGGTCGCATGCGGGTCGCTCACCGGGCCGAGGCTAGGACCCGGCGGCGGCCCCCATCCCCATCAGGCGCTGATGGTCCCTGCGCAAGGACGGTCGGAGGCGGCGGATCTGCTCGGCGTTGAGCGGTGGGATCCTCGTGCATACGATGACGGCTCCGTCGGCGGTGTGGGTGGCCAGGCCCTCGCGAACCAGCGTGGGCAGATGCATCGGGAGCTTGAGGGGGCGGCCGCGTTGTGCGGCGGCGGCGAGTCGGAGCAGGTCAGCGACCGCCCCCGGGCCCACGATCGGTAGCCAGAACGTCCTCACGTACGGGTCGGTCGGGCGGTAGCCGTGATCGCCGGTGTCGGCGTACCTGGCTGTGATCAACGGTCGACGCTTGGCGGTGATTCGGATCGGATCGCCCGATGTGGCGCCCGGAAGCCACGTGGAGTTCCAGCGCAAGGGAGGACGGACCGTGTGCGGAACGCTTCCGGGCGCCAAAGGTGCAGGTGTCGAGGTCATGCATGAGAAGTACCAGAAAGCATCAGTTGACATCAAGTACGTTGACTCAAGGACGCGAAAGATCGCTCTGTCACGTCGAGAGCGAACCTGGGTCTCCGATGGCGCCAGTCGGCCTCAGGAGTACGGCACGGCGGCGCCGGTCTGGACGTCCCAGAGTGATCGGTAGATCCCGGCGTGATCGATGAGCTCCTCGTGTGTTCCGTACTCGAGCACGCGACCGTCGTCGACGACGTAGATACGGTCTGCATGCCGGATGGTGGAGAGCCGGTGGGCGATGACCACCATCGTCCGGTTGTGCGAGACGCGTGCGAGCGATCGCTGGATGGCGGCTTCGGTTTCGTTGTCGACGGCCGATGTCGCCTCGTCGAGGATGAGGATCGGAGAATCGGTCAGCAAGGCCCGCGCGAGCGAGAGCCGCTGCCGCTGGCCTCCCGAGAGCTTCTGGCCGCGTTCACCGACGATGGTCTGGTAGCCGTTTGGCAGTCCGATGATGAACTCATGGGCCTCGGCTTGTTTCGCAGCCTCGACGATCTCGTCGGTGCCGGCGGATGGCTTCCCGTACGCGATGTTCTCCTGAACCGTCCCGTGGAACAGGAAGACATCCTGGCTGACGAGAGCCATCGCCTGCCGCAGATCTGCCTGGGGCATCGATCGGATGTCGATCCCGTCGAGCTGGACAGACCCCTCGTCCACGTCGTAGAACCGGAGGATGAGCTTGACCAGCGTCGTCTTCCCCGACCCGGTGGACCCGACGAAGGCGGTGGTCTTCGCAGGTTCGATGAGGAGGTCGACGTCCTCCAGCACGGGGTAGCCAGGGGTGTAGGCGAAGCCGACAGCATCGAACTCGAGACGTCCTGACGTGGTGGTTCCGTCGAAGGGGTCGGGGCCGTCGACGATGGTCGGTTTGGTGTCGAGGACGTCGAGGATTCGATTGGTCGACGCCATGGCACGCTGGTAGAGATCGACGGTCTGGCCCAATCGGGTGAGAGGCCACAAGAGGCGCTGGGTCAGGAAGACCATCACCGAGTAGAGGCCGATGTTCAGCTCGCCTTCGATCGCCAGGAAACCGCCCCACACCAGCGTGGCGGTGAAGCCGATGAGAATGGCGATCCGGATGAGTGGCGTGAACGCCGACGACAGCTTGATCGCCTTCCGGTTCGCCTCCTGGTACTGGCGGGACGCAGCGTCGACTCGATCGACCTCGCGCGCTTCGGCATTGAAGGCCTTGATGGTGCTGATGCCGCCGAGGTTGTTGGCCAACTGGGCATTGATCGCCGCTGCTTCCTCGCGCACCAGCGCATAGCGCGGTTCGATGCGGCGCTGGAACTTGAACGATCCCCACAAGATCACGGGGATCGGGAGGAATGCCAGCCATGCAACCGACGGAGCGATGGCGAAGAAGGCGATGCCGATCAAGACCACCGTCGTGAGGACCTGGATCACCTCGTTGGCGCCGATGTCGAGGAATCGTTCCAGCTGATTGACGTCGTCGTTGAGCACGGCCATGAGATCCCCGGTCGAACGGTCCTCGAAGTAGGCGACATCGAGCTCCTGCACGTTGGCGTACGTCTCGACCCGGAGATCATGCTGGATCGCCTGCGCGAGGTTCCGCCACTCGACACCGAGCAGGTACTCGAACAGCGACTCGAGGCCCCAGATGACGAACGTTGCAACGGCGATCACCACGATCTGGGCCTTGGGGTCCTCGATGCCGAGGCTCCCGAGGAAGGAGTCGCTTCCGTTTGCGACTACGTCGACCGCCATTCCGATCAGGAACGGAGGAGCGAGGTCGACAGCCTTGTTGAGGAAGGAGTAGATCGATGCGAGGACGATGCGCTTGCGATAGCCGGCGGCGTAGTTCCAGAGGCGCCGCAACGCGGGCGCAGAGGGGTCTGTCGATGCCATGGCGGCGAGGCTAGCTGCAGCTATGGACCGGTTCGGTCACAGACCGCGGCCGAAGCGCACGATGGCTTGCTGGCCCTCGCGTATCGGCGTGCCGGGCGGGGGAGTGGTCGATACGACGACGCCTTCTTGTGCCGGATTCGTCGTTGCGATCTCGGCGAACGACCACGTGAAGACGATGCCCGACTCGGTTCGGAATTCGGCGAGGCGGCTGTTCGCCTCGGCCGCATCGAGGCCCCGGAGGTCGATCATCGGCACCTCTGGCGGGACGCCGTTGGAAACTTCGATGGCGACCTGGGTTCCTTGCCTGAGGAGGCTGCCGGGGGCGGGCTGGACGCCGATCAGGGTTCCGGCCGGGAGATTGCTGCCGACTTCCTGGATCGTCCCGGCGAGTCCCACGGCGTAGACCGCATCGATCATGTCGCCTGTCGATTCGGTCAACTCGGGGACGAACGAGTACGGAGTCTGGCGGTAGATGTCGGTTCCAGGCGGATCGTCGGGGAAGGGGACGGGTGCGATCGTTCGCGTGGCATGGGTCATGAACTGGTTCCAGATCGGCGCCGCGAGGGTGCCGCCGAAGGCACGCCGATAAGCCTGCTCCTTCTGCTCGACATCGTTGAACACCGTGATGCCCTCGAGCGGGTCGGTGCTGTCGGCGAAGCCGACCCAGACGCTCGTGGTCATCTGGGGAACGAAGCCGACGAACCACACATCACTGTGGTCGGTCGTGGTCCCCGTCTTGCCTGCCTGGGCACGGCCGATGTCGGCGCGGGGTGCGGTTCCGTTGCTCACGACCTTCTCGATCGAGCCCACGACCGCAGCGGCGATCGGCGGGCTGAGCACCTCGCGCGGTTCGGGGGCGTGCTCATAGATCACGGTGCCGTCTCGATCGGTGATCCGTTCGATCAGGTAGTGATCGTGGCGCGTCCCGTAGTTCGCGAGCGTCGAGTAGGCCGCAGCCATCTCGAGCGGGGAAACTTCCTGTGCACCCAGCGTGATGGACAGGAAGGGGCTCAGCGGCGATTCGACTCCGAGCTTGCTCGCCATGTCGACCACCGCCTCGGGCCCGATGGCGTTGACGAGCCGCGCATACACGGTGTTGGTGGAGTTGTAGGTCGCCGAGTCGAGGGTGCGGAGACCCTTGCCGGAGGATCCCCCGGCGTTGGAGACCTCCCAGTAGTCGCCGTCGGGCGGGCATGGTCGAGCACACTCGATCCTGGCGGGGCTCGAGTCGTCCCAGTACGAGCCGAGCGTCACGGGGTTGCCGGCGCGATCGCCGGTCTCGAGAGCGGCGGCCAGCGTGAAGGGCTTGAACGCCGACCCGGCTTGACGGGCGCCGAGGCCGGCGAGGTCGTACGGCCGCTGGCCTGCGTCCGTGTCGGTGCCGAACTCCACACCCGAGGCCAGCACCCGGATCGCACCGGTCTCGTTGTCGACGGTGGCGATCGCACCCGTCGGCCCGGCGGGATCGCGGAACCAGGACCGGAGGATGCGGTTTGCCTCGTCCTGGAGGCCTTGGTCGATCGTGATGTCGATCCGGAGCCCGCCTCCACCATCGCAGTCGGTGACCGATGCGGGGCAACCGAAGATCGCTCGCTTCCGCTCGGCCTGCGTGGACCCGAGCACGGAGAACTCCTCGTTCTGGAGCAGTTGGCGATGGACGGCGATCAGGACCTGCGGTGAGATCGACTCGGACTCCTGGCTGCCGATGACACCCAAGGGCTCGGCCTTTGCGCGCGTGCCATGGAAGGGCAGGATGTACCCGTTGGCGACCATCCGATCGATCGTCCGATTCCGCGCTGCGAGCGCGTTCTGCGGCTCGAACCTCGGGTGGTAGAACGTCGGGTTGCGGATCGGGATCGGGAGCAGGGCCGCCTCTGCGATCGTGAGCTCGTCCAGTTCCTTGCCGAAGTACTCGAGAGACGCAGCCCGGATGCCGTAGGCGTTCGACCCGAAGAACACGGAGTTCGCCCAGAACTCGAGGATCTGGTCCTTGGTGTATCGACGCTCCAGCTCCGCCGCCACGACGGCCTCGCAGATCTTGCGCTCGATGGTTTGCTCGGAGGTGAGGAAGTTCTGCTTCACGACCTGCTGGGTGATCGTGGAGCCGCCCCCGGCGGGTTGGTTCGTGAGGCGCCCCAGCACGGCGCGACCGATGGCCGTGAAGTCGATGCCCTCGTGCTCGTAGAAGCTCTTGTCCTCCGCCGAGAGCAGCGCTCCCACGACCAGATCGGGCATCTCGTCCAACGCCACGGGGAGGGAGTTGCGTTCGGAGAGCTCGCCGAGGAGGACCCCATCGGCGGTATGGACGCTCGAGAGTGTCGACAGATTCGGGAACGAGAGGTCATACTCGTCGACGTTGCAGAGGTAGGCCTCTTCCACCTCCTGGACGGTTCCGTAGGCCGTGTTGACGCTCAGGAACGCAAAGAGCCCGAGCCAGGTTGCGCCGACCAGGACCACGATGCCGAGGCCGATGAGAGCCGGGAGACGTCGCCGGTCGCGCTCCTCCCGTTCGATCGTGCGGATGGGTGGTTCCATGGGTCCTCAGAGCGACAAACGGGTGCGCGACACGTCCTACCGGTAGCATCGGCACGCGAAATCAGCTTAGGAACCGACCTCGAATAGCGGATGGACTCATGACCGATCGACCCGGCGTCTATGGACCAGACGACCTCGCTGGCTGGGATCCACAGGCGGATCTCGGTGAACCGGGCGGATACCCGTACACCCGTGGCCCCTATTCGTCGATGTACACCGGCCGCCTCTGGACGATGCGCCAGTACGCGGGCTTCGGTACGGCCGCAGCGACGAACGAGCGGTTCCGGTCGCTTCTGGACGCCGGCCAGACGGGACTCTCGGTGGCGTTCGATCTTCCGACGCAGATGGGTCTCGACTCGGATGATCCGCTCGCCCACGGAGAGGTGGGGAAGGTGGGTGTCGCCATCGACTCCGTGGCCGATCTCCGCATCTTGTTCGATCAGATCCCCCTGGATCGGGTCTCCACATCGATGACGATCAACGCCACCGCGGCGGTGCTGCTGCTGATGTACCAGATCGTGGCCGAAGAACAGGGCGTCTCGGGCGATGCGGTGCGAGGCACGATCCAGAACGACATCCTCAAGGAGTACATCGCCAGGGGGACGTACATCTACCCCGCCGAGCCGTCGATGCGGATCATCACCGACACCTTCGCGTACTGCGCCGCCGAGCTCCCCTCGTGGAACACGATTTCGATCAGTGGCTACCACATCCGGGAGGCCGGATCGACCGCAGCGCAAGAAGTCGCCTTCACCATCGCCAATGGCCTCGCCTACGTCGAAGCGGCACGGGCGGCGGGACTCGACATCGACGCCTTCGCGCCTCGCCTGTCGTTCTTCTGGAACAGCCACAACGACCTGTTCGAAGAGGCGGCCAAGTTCCGTGCAGCCCGTCGCCTGTGGGCACGCCTCATGCGGGAGCGCATCGGTGCCACCAAGCCCGAGTCGTGGCGGATGCGATTCCACACCCAGACGGCTGGTTCCACGCTGACCGCCCAGCAGCCGCTCAACAACGTCGTGCGCACGTCGTACCAGGCTCTCGCAGCCGTCCTCGGCGGCACGCAGTCACTGCACACCAACTCATACGACGAAGCGCTCGGGTTGCCGACAGCCGATGCCGTCCGGATCGCCCTGCGCACCCAGCAGATCCTCGGCTACGAGTCCGGAACGTCAGGCGTCGTCGATCCCCTTGCCGGCAGCTACTACGTGGAGTCGTTGACCGACGAGATCGAGGCTGAGGCGCTCGCCCTCATCACCAGGATCGATGAGATCGGCGGGGCGGCGTCAGCGATCGAGCAAGGGTTCCAGCAGCGAGAGATCGAGGACGCTGCGTATCGCTACGCGAGGGCTGTCGACGACGGCACTGCCACGGTGGTGGGGGTGAATCGGTTCACGGTCGAGGGCGAATCGGAGCCTCCGGTGATGGTCATCGATCCCGAGGTCGAACGAGCGCAGGTCGCCGCATTGGAGTCCCACCGAGCATCGACCGACCGGTCGGCTGTAGGGGAGTCCCTCACGGCCGTCACGGCGGCAGCTGAGGGGACCGACAACCTCCTGTATCCCATGAAGCGCTCCCTCGAGCTCGGGGCGACGGTCGGCGACGTCACTGCAGCCCTGCTTCCGGTCTTCGGTCGCTACCGTCCCGCGTTCTGAGTTCCTGGCGCCCACGTGCACGATGTCGATGTTCGACGACGCCCGTTGGTGATCGTCAGGACCGCGTGGTGGTGGCTACTTGATCACCAGGATGACCTGACCCGGCGACACGGCGTCGCCCACCGCCACCCGCACATCCACGATGTCGCCGGAGACAGGAGCTTTGATTTCGTTCTCCATCTTCATCGCTTCGAGCACGCAGACGGCGTCGCCCTCGTGGACGGTGTCACCTGCCTTGTGATGGATCTTGACGATGGTTCCCTGCATGGGGGCGGTCACCTCTCCTGCAGCACCCGATGCCTCCGAGGCGGCGGCGAGCTTCGGCGCCTTCCTCCTCGGTGCGACGCGCTTGCCGGATCCTGGAGCGGTCAGGACCTCAGCCCAGTACTTGACCGCGAAGCGTCGACCGCCGACTTCCACGGTGAGCGACCGCTCCGCAAGCTCCTCCTCCTCGGGGAGCGATGGTGCGGTGGGGCGCTCGATGCCTGAGAAGTCCATGGAGTTCTCGACGAGCTTCGTGTGCACTCTGCCCTCGAGGAAGTTCTCGTCGTGCAGGATCGTCAGGTGTGCCGGGATGGTGGTGTCGACGCCGCCGATCTCGTACTCGTGGAGGGCGCGCTTGCTGCGAGCAATGGCCTCGTCCCTGGTCCTGCCCGACACGATGAGCTTGGCGATCAGGTTGTCGTAGTACTGGCTGATGGTGGAGTCTTGCACGACGCCGGAGTCGACTCGGACGCCGGGTCCGGCTGGCTCTCGATATCGGACGAGGGTGCCTGGCGTGGGCACGAAGTCCCTCGAGGGATCCTCGGCGTTGATCCGGAACTCGATTGCGTGTCCCTGAGGCTCCGGAGTCTCGGTGTAGGTGAGCGGCTCTCCCATCGCAACCCGGAGCTGTTCCGCGACGAGGTCGATGCCGAAGACCTGCTCGGTCACCGTGTGTTCCACCTGGATCCGGGTGTTCATCTCGAGGAAGTAGAACTGCCCTTCGGAGAACATGAACTCAACGGTTCCCGCCGACTCGTATCCGGCTGCCGACCCCAACGCAAGAGCAAGTCGCCCTAGCTCGGACCGGTTCTCGGGCGTGAAGTTGGTGGCTGGAGACTCCTCCACCAGCTTCTGGTGGCGACGCTGGAGGGAACAGTCGCGCTCGCCGTAGAAGACGCCGTTGCCGTGCGTGTCGAAGATCACCTGCGCCTCGATGTGCCGGGCGTTCTCGAGATATCGCTCCACGTACACGGCCGGGTTGCCGAACCACGACTCGGCTTCCCTGGCGGCGGATTCGAATGCGGCGCTGAGGTCATCTCCCTCATGGACGACTTTCATCCCTCGGCCGCCGCCCCCGGCAGCGGCCTTGATGGCAACGGGGTATCCGTGATCGTCTGCGAAGGCCTCGACCTGCGACACCGACGTGAGCGGTTCCAGCGTGCCGGGGACGCCGTGCACGCCGGCCGCCTCAGCTGCCAGACGAGACTCGATCTTGTCGCCCATCATGCTGATGGCTGACGCCGGCGGGCCGACCCAGATGATTCCTGCGTCGACCACCGCCTGGGCGAAGGTTGCGTTCTCGGCCAGGAATCCGTAGCCGGGATGGATGGCGTCTGCCTTGGACTCACGGGCGACCTCGAGGATGCGGTCGATGTTGAGGTAGGACTCGGCTGCGGGTGCCGGCCCGACATTCCATGCCTCGTCGGCCATCGCAGAATGCACCGAATCGCGATCGAGCTCGGAGTAGATGGCGATCGTCCGCAGGCCGAGGTCGCGAGCAGCTCGGATGATGCGAACGGCGATTTCGCCCCGGTTCGCGATGAGGACTGATTCCACGGCGGCAATCCTAGGTACGGTCGTCGCGGCGAAGTGGACCGGCCCTCCGCCTCAGCACATACGACCCGACGCCACTTCCCGGCGTTACTCACTTTGGCCCGACGCTCGGGAACACGCTCCCGTGCGGGACGCTAGAAATGGGCTCATGCGGATCGTGGTGATCGGAGGAGGGATTGCGGGGGCATCGGCGGCGTACTGGCTCTCGGAGGGAGCCGAGGTGACGCTGGTCGAAGCCGAGGCCCTCTGCGGGTATCACACCACGGGCCGATCCGCAGCCTTGCTCACCGAAGCGTGGGAGCACGGCGTGCCGGCGATGCTCGCCAGCGGCAGCAGGCCATTCTTGGAGGACCCTCCGGACGGTTTCGCAGACATCCCTCTGCTCACCCCGCTCCCGGTCGCCATCGTCGGGACCGATGGCGAAGCTGTTGCGACCCTTGCTGACGCTGCAGCCGAACGGACCGAGGTCTTCGTCCTCGATGCAGGCGGGCTGGCGGACCTGTGTCCGGTGATCGACACGGCGGTCGTCACGTCTGGCGTTCTCGAGCCCGGCGGGCGTGAGATCGACGTCGCGGCGCTCCATCAGGGATTCCTGCGGGGCGCAAGCCAACGCGGCGCCGACATCGTCACGGGAGCGAGGGTCGAGACCCTGACTCGTCGCGATGGAGGGTGGCGTGTCGGCGTACGAGACTCCACCCTGGAGGCGCAGGTGATCGTGAACGCCGCCGGCGCATGGTGCGACGAGGTCGCCGAGCTCGCAGGCGTCACGCCGCTCGGTCTCCAGCCGATGCGCCGCACGGCGTTCACCTTCGAGCCCGAGCACGACACCTCGTCCTGGCCGATGGTCATCGACGTGCACGAGGACTACTACTTCAAACCCGAGCGCACACAGGTGATGGGGTCACTCTCCGAGGAGCACCCGATGCCCCCTCACGACGTGCGGCCCGAGGAGATCGATGTCGCCCTGGCGATCGATCGGATCCAGCACGCCACGACCCTTGAGATCCGACATGTCAAGCGGACCTGGGCGGGGCTGCGCACCTTCAGCCCGGACCGCGACCCCGTCAACGGCTTCGATCCCGTGGTCCCCGGTTTCTACTGGCTCGCAGGGCAGGGAGGATTCGGGATCATGACCTCGCCCGCGATGGGGAGGATCGCAGCCGGGATGATCCTGCACGGCTCGCTGCCGGACGACCTCGCTGCGTCGGGGTTGACCGCAGAGATGCTCTCACCGAACCGGTTCCGATGACCCCCGGCCTGGTCAGAGGGGGATGTTGCCGTGCTTCTTCGGTGGCAGGCTCTCGCGCTTGTTCCGAAGCATCTCCATCGCCCGCACCAAGCGCGGCCTGGTCTCCCGAGGTTCGATGATGTCATCGACGAGACCGTGCTCGGCAGCCACGAACGGGTTGTTGAAGCGCTCTTCGTAGTCCTCGACGAGCTCGGTCCTCCGTGCTTCGGCGTCATCGGCGGCTGCGAGCTCGCGACGATGGATGACGTTGACGGCGCCTTGGGCTCCCATCACTGCGATTTCCGCAGACGGCCAGGCGAAGACGACGTCGGCGCGCACGGCACGGGAGTTCATCACCAAGAACGCGCCCCCGTAGGCCTTGCGGAGAATCACCGTCACCCTGGGCACGGTCGCCTCCGAGAAGGCGTAGAGCAGCTTCGCTCCGTGGCGGATGATCCCATCGTGCTCCTGATCCACACCCGGGAGGAATCCGGGCACGTCGACGAGGGTGACGAGCGGGATGTTGAACGAGTCACAGAACCGCACGAACCGCGCACCCTTGACCGAAGCGTCGATGTCGAGCGTGCCGGCGAGGACCTGGGGCTGATTCGCAACGATTCCGATCGTGTACCCGTCGAGGCGAGCGAGCCCGACCACGATGTTCTGCGCGAAATGCTCGTGCACCTCGTAGAACTCGCCCTCGTCGACGATGCCTTCGATGACGTCCTTGACGTCGTAGGGCTGATTGGCAGCGTCAGGGACGATCGTCGTCAGCGACTCGTCCATGCGGTCCGGCGGGTCCATGGGCGTGAAGAAGGGCGGAACCTCCATGTTGTTCGACGGCAGGAATGACAACAGGAAGCGCACCTCCTCGAGAGCCTCACGATCGTCCGCAACGACGAAATGGGTCACACCGCTCTGTGATGCGTGCGCGTGGGCTCCGCCCAGGGCGTCCATCGAGACCGCCTCGCCGGTCACCGCCTTGATCACATCCGGGCCGGTGATGAACAGGTGCGACGTGCCCTCGACTTGGTACACGAAATCCGTCAACGCCGGTGAGTAGACGGCTCCGCCGGCGCATGGCCCCATGATGATCGAGATCTGTGGGATCACCCCCGATGCCCGCACGTTTCGCTCGAAGATTCGGCCGTACCCGTTCAGGCTCAACACGCCCTCTTGGATGCGCGCCCCTCCGGAGTCCTTGAGCCCGATGACGGGTGTCCCCGTGTCCATGGCGAGGTCGATGACCTTGCAGATCTTGTCTGCGACCACGGCGCCGAGACTGCCGCCGAACCGTGTGAAGTCCTCGGCGAAGATGAATACGTTGCGGCCGTCGACGGTGCCCCATCCCGTGACCACGGCATCGCCGAGGGGCCGCTTGTCGGCAACGCCGAACGCCGTTTCGTGGTGCTGGACGAACGGATCGATCTCCTGGAACGAACCCTTGTCGAGCAGGAGTTCGATGCGTTCGCGCGCCGTGAGCTTGCCGGCGTCGTGCTGGCGTTCGACAGCACGCTGGTTGTCGGGTTGGGATGATTCCCTTCGCAGCTCGCGAAGGCGCTCGATCTTCTGCTCAGTGCTCACCGGTCCTCCCGGTAGGCTCGCCGGATACGCAGGTTTCGACTCGATGGGCGATCGATTGGATACACCATACGACATCGTGCATGAAGGCGAGGTGGCATCCACCCAGGATGTGTCCGTCGACGTCTTCGGGCGATCTGGCAGAGCCGTCCTGGTGATCGCTGACCGCCAGGTCGAGGGTCGCGGGCGACAGGGTCGAGCCTGGGTCGAACCCGACCGAGGCATGTTCTCGTCCTTCACCTACGCAACGACCTGGCCCATCGAGTCCCGGACCCTCATTCCCCTCACGGCCGCTGTCGCGGTGCGCCGAGCGGTGGCCTCCGTCGCAGGAGTCACGCTGGACGCGAAATGGCCGAACGACCTGATGTCGGCGGGCCGAAAGGTCGGTGGCGTGCTCGTCGAAGCGACCGATGACCGAGTCACCGTCGGATGCGGCGTCAACTTGTGGTGGCGGGACCCTCCGGACTTCGCGGCCGCCGTGTTCGACGACGATCCGGGACCGGAGGCGGCTACCGACCTTGCACGAGCATGGGTCGACGAATTCCGTGCTCTCACGGAGCCGGGCCCGGCATCATGGCCGCGGTCTGAATACGAGGCCGCCTGCGTCACGTTGCAGGCGCAGGTGCGTTGGGATGACGGTGAGGGACTCGCTGTTGGCGTTGCGGCCAATGGTGGCTTGGTCGTCGAGACCGCATCGGGACTGGTCACGGTCGAGCACGGTGACGTACATCTCACCGCCCGCGGCTAGCCTCGGAGCGGCAGCACGGGGAGCATGCGTGGCCGTTCTCAAAGGTGAGGGAGTCACCGACATCATCTATGGCGAGTCGTCCATTCCGGCCGGCCCGCAGAGCTATGGAGGGTATCTCGCCCGCCCGGATGGCAGAGTGGAATGGCCCTCCATCCTCGTGCTCGGACCCGAGGACGATCCGACCGGATCGGTGAAGGACTTGTGCCGTGGGTATGCGCGGCACGCGATCGCAGCTCTTGCGCCTTCGATGAACGGCGAGGGCGATCGAAGACGGAGAATCGTCACCTCGGCCGGCCAGTTCCTGGCGAATCCCGCCGGGCATTGGTCCAATGGCGAATACGGGTACGGTGTGCTCGCCTACCAGGACGGACTGGAGGACGCGCTCCGCCTGCTGCCCGAGGATGATCTCGTCGTCGCCGTGGCGATCGTCGGCGCCGCCATCGACGACGATGCTGCCGCCGTGCTTTCCGATGCCGGTGTGGCGGTGCTGTACATCGGAAGTCGCGAAGATGAGGGCTCCGGTGTCGACGTGACCCTGGACCATCGGGACACACTTCCCCATGCGACCTTCGTCGTGTACCCGGAGGGGGATACCGGCTTCTGGAGCGACGATTCCGATGGCTACGTCGAGGCTCTGTGGCAGGACTCGTTCGACCGCATCGTGGGATTCTTCGGTCAGCACCTCCCGGAGAGGGTCTGAGATGCCCAAGTCGGTAGTCACTGGTGGGGCCGGCTTCATCGGTTCGAACCTCGCCGACCGGCTCGTGGACGAGGGCCATGAGCTGCTGGTGGTCGACGATCTCAGCTCGGGATCCCTCGCCAATCTCAAGGATGCGCGACGTCGCGGCCACGTGACCATTCACCAGATCGACATCGCCCACAACGAGGTCGTGGGACTGATCCACGACTACCGACCCGACTACATCTTCCACCTCGCTGCGCAGGTCGATGTCAGGCGATCGGTCACCGACCCTGCGCACGATGCGCACGTGAACGTCCTCGGAACCATCAACGTGCTCGAGGCCGCGCGGCTCGCCAACGTGGAGCGACTCGTCTTCGCCTCGTCCGGCGGAGCGACCTTCGGGGACACGTTCAACATCCCGACGCCTGAGACGCAGGAACGCCGGCCCGAATCACCGTACGGGGTGTCCAAGTATGTCGTGGAGGAGTACTTCCGCTGGTACCACGACACCTACGGGCTCGACTACCTCTCACTGGGTTTCGCCAATGTGTACGGCCCGAGACAGGATCCGCACGGGGAAGCCGGGGTGGTGGCGATCTGGATCGGGGACTTGGTCGGGGGTCGGTCCCCGACGATCTACGGCGACGGGACGCAGACCCGCGATTTCGTCTACGTCGAGGACGTGACCGATGCGATGTTCCGGGCGTCCCAGATCGGTGGGTCCCGCTATCTCAACATCGGGACCGGGGTCGAGACGTCGATCATGCGCCTCTACGAGGAGATCGTCGAGGCAACCGGTATCGACGTTGCCCCCACGATGGCGGCAGCGAGGATGGGCGAGCAGCTTCGGTCGTGTCTCGACGCCAGCGCTGCCCTTCAGCATCTGGGTTGGGAGGCGTGGACTCCGCTCTCGCAGGGGATCGACGAGACCGTTGCATGGTGGCGAGCCACCCAGGTGTGATTCGTCCGATCCGGTGCTACAGCTCGTCGAGGTGTCTCGGCCAGTCGTCCTTCAAGAGCCGTGACAGCGAGCGGTCGGCCAGGATCCTCCCCTCGGTCTGGCATCCCGGGCAGTAGTTGGTCTCCCGACCCCCCGCCACGATTCGCTGAATCGGTGCCTCGCACACCGGGCACGGCTCGCCGTACTTCCCGTGGACCGCCATGTCCGGATGGAAGGCCGTGACTTTGGTGGGGAAGCCATCCCCGGTCTCCTCGATGCGGATCCGGGTCCACTGATCGAGCACCGACTTCGATGCGTCGAAGAGCCGCTCGAGCTCCTCGTCGGAGAGGTTCGTGTTCATCTGGGTCGGTGACAACTTCGCGGCGTGGAGGATCTCGTCGCCGAATGCTCCCCCGATGCCGCTGATGTGCCTTGCGTCCGTGAGGGCTCGCTTGAGGGTGTGGCGGCCGGCGAGCAGCGCCTCGCGGAACTCAGCGATCGAGGCGTCTGCAACCTCGATCCCGCCCGGATCGACTGCAGACAGATCGTCCGTCGTGATCACCGACAGCGATGCGCGTCGCTTGGTGCCGGCCTCGGTGAGCTGGAGCGATCCCGTGTCGAAGTCGAACGCTGCCAGGCCCCCGCGTCTGGGGACCGGCTTGGGTTGATCGTTCCATTGGAAGCGACCGGCGACCATGAGGTGGATGACGAGGTGCAACTCGTTGCTCAGGTCGATCGAGACGCGCTTGCCGATTCGATGCAGCCCGACGACCGATGCACCGTGGGTCGCCTCGAGCGGTGGATCGAACGTCTTGAGAAGCGAGAACGAGGAGACGCGTACCTGCTCGAGGGTTGCGCCTTCCACACGAGGCCGGAGTGCCGCGAGGTACGCCTCGATCTCGGGGAGCTCAGGCATCTCGCTCCTCGGCTTCCCATCGAAGATCGTGCCGATGCCCGATTGCGCTGTGGTCCGTCATCGAAACAGGTCCTCTGCGGCGGGACGGACGAGGTCGGCTGCCCGCCCATCTCCTGCGAGTCGGCTCATCCCTCGCAGGACCGCCGCCGGTATTCCCGAAGCCTTCCCCATGACCAGGTCCGCCGCTGCTGCGATCTCGTCCACGATCGCCACCTCGGTGACTGCGAGCTCGTTGCCGTGAGCATCCGTGGTGCCCCGGAGGTCGAGGATCGCCGGAAGGCCGCTGACTCCGATCGCCACGTCGACGAGGCCGCGACGCCACGGCCGGCCGAAGGTGTCGGTGATCACGACGGCGATCTGCGACCCGGTCGCACGCTCGACGAGGGTGCGAAGTCGATGTGCCGAGCGATCGGGATCGACGGGGAGCATGAGGGCGTGGCCCGGTGCCACGTTCGATCGGTCGACCGCGGCGTTCGCGCAGATGAAGCCGTGGCTGGTCTGTGCGATCACGAGGTCGCCCCGACGCCGCACGATCCTCACCGATTCTGCCTCAACGAGCTCGCGATAGGCATCGTCGTCCTGAACGGCCACGACCCGGCCTTCTTGTTTGGAAACGACCTTGTGGGTCACCACGAGCACGTCTCCGTCCTGGAATGCCTCGCCGGACTCACTGACAGCCGCTACGAGGATCCCCGCGAGATCATCACCGGGTTCCACCTCGCCGATGCCCAGGATCGGGAAGATCCGGATGTCGGTCATGCGCGGCCCCATGTGAGGACGGCCTGGACGCACGTTCGGCCACCGGACTCGCCGTCCAACCTGGTGTCGGTCGCGAGAATGTCGACGGGGTAGGTGTCCGTGAGCGAGCCATCGGCTGCGTCGCCCTGGTCGATGACGAGGGCGTCGATGAGGTCACGGTACGCCTCGAGGATGCCTTCCGTGCCGGCAGGGAGTCCGAGCGAGCTCATCACGGCGTCAGCCGGCCCTTTCAACGGCTTCCCCCCGAACAGCGGGCTCACAGCGATCGTCCTGGGGTGCCGTGCGACCGACGCCCGGATGTCATCGATGGCGAGGATCGGCCAGATCGAGAGGGGAGGGTTCGACGGTGCGATGACAAGGATGTCCGCACCGTCGATGGCATCGATGACGCCGGGTGCAGGCCGTGCTGTGGGAGCGCCGTGGTACGCCAACGCGCGCACCTCGTCGGTGTGCCGCCGATCGACGAAGTAGTGCTGGAAGTCGATCCACCCCGCGTCGTCGGTGTCCACCCACGTGCGGAGAGGATCGTCGGTGGCCGGAATGAGGCGCACGTCATCGACACGGAGGTGCTTTGCGAGGTCGATGGTGGCTTCACTCAACGGCCGGCCGTCGGACAGCATCGACGTTCGGGCGATGCACACGGCGAGGTCGGCATCACCCAGCCGGAAGCTCGTATCGACGCCGAGGCTGTCGAGAGCATCCATCACGGCGAACGTGTCGTTTGCGATGCCCCAGCCATGCGGACCCGCTCTGCCGGCCAGGGTGTAGAGCACTGTGTCGCAGTCGGCAGCGACGTGAACCCCGTATCGTTCCGTGTCGTCGCCGACGTTGACGATCACGGTCAACGACCCGGCGGAAACCACGCTGCGAAGGGCGTTGGCCATCTTCGCACCTCCGACACCGCCGGCGAGCAGGGTCACCCGATGATTGCTGTACGCCGGATTCGACCCCAAAATGGCACCTCTCATGTCCTCGACCCCCACCCGACATGCCACCGTTGCAGCGGTCGTGATCAGCGACGGCGACGGCAGCCTCGATGGAACGCTCGCGGCGGTCGGGGGGCAAGTGTACGAGTGCGGTGATCCGCTCGTCGTCGCACCAGAGCCCGTACCCACCGTTCCGACGGTGCCATCGTTGGCTGAGGCCATCGAAGCCGTCGACCCGAGCGTCGAGTACGTGTGGGTGGTGCGCGAAGGCGCGATCGCAAGCCCGGACACCCTCGCTGCCCTCGTGCGCGATGCCGAGCGAACCGACGCCGGCATCATCGGTTCGAAGATCGTCGCCGGCGACGGGCAGCTGAACTCTGTCGGCTTGGTGACCGACGTGTTCGGTGTTCCCTACACCGGCCTCGACCAAGCGGAGCTGGATCAAGGTCAATACGACGTTGTGCGCGACGTTGCCGCCATCGCTGGTGTTTCGATGCTCGTTCGGCGAGACCTCCTGGCAGGACTGGGCGGTGTCGACCGCGAGATGGCGCCGCTCGCCGCGGCGATCGATCTGTCGCAACGGGCCAGGCTCAAGGGTGCCCGTGTGATGATCGCCCCCGCCTCGGAAGTGGTCTTCGCCCGGTCAGAGGCAGGACCCAAACGCTGGCACGAGGAAGCCTCGCGGATTCGCTCGTACGGCAAGGTCTACGGCGCACTGACCCTGCTGTGGGTCATCCCCCTCGACTTCTTCATCGGGATCGTGGAGTTCATCTGGGCGCTGTTCTTCGGTCGCTGGTTCGTCTTCGACTTCTTCCGGTCGTGGGGTTGGAACCTCGGGAAGCTGCCCTCGACCCTCTCAGCCAGGCGAGCCGCTCGCAACCAGCGCTCGGTCGGCGACGAGGAGCTCTTCCGTTTCCAGCGGAGAGGAAGCGTCAAGTTGGGGACCCTCGGCCATCGGAGCATGTCGGCGATCCGCCGTCGCCTTCCGGGGGACGATGCGCTGACGGTCGAGTCGATCGGTCGTGATCTGCGACAGCCTGCGTTCGTGATCGGCCTGCTCGCCATCGTGTTCGTACTGCTCAGTGCGCGAAACATCTGGTCGGATGGCCTTCCCGCCGTCGGCTACACCCTTCCGTTTCCGAGCAACGGCTTCGACGCGCTCGCTGCGTACGCAGGCGGTTGGAGCCCGGCAGGGCTGGGCACCGACGTACTCGTGCGGCCACTCGTGGCCATAGCCGGCCTCGCGAAGGTGATGACGTTCAACTCAGCGACCTTCGCCGAGTACGCCCTTTCCGCCGGAGCCATGTTGATCGGCATCTGGGGCATGACACGCTTGCTCCGCACCTGGTCCATCACCGCGGCCCCGGGGCTCATCGCCGGGATCGTCTACGTGGCAGGGCCTGCGGCACAGGGAATCGCCGGCAACACCCACCTCGGGACACTGCTGGGGCTTGCGCTGCTCCCGTGGACCCTTCGACTGTGTCTCGCTCCGCTCCGTGACGGCTGGCGACCGGCGGCTGTGCGCACGGCAGGCGCCATCCTCCTGTTCGGCCTCATGGGAGCGTTGGCGCCCCTCCTGTTGCTTGCGCCGTTCCCGATCATCCTGATCTATGCGCTCCTTCGCTTCTCCGATGCCGTGGCGTGGCGTGCGGCGATCCTCAGCTTGATCGGGACTGCCGGCGGCGCCCTGTTGCTCAGCCCATGGATCTGGGAGAACTCGTTCGAGGCGATCGCCCGAGCCGGCTACGCCTATTGGAACGTGTCGGTCGTCTTCATCGTCGCAGGCGCCGTTGTGATCGGCGCCGGGGTGATCGCTTCCACTCGACCACTCGGGATCGTGGCCGGATGGGGTGGATTGATCGCCGCAACCGGCCTCTTCCTCTCACGCGCAGGGGAAGCGGGCCTCGGAGCCGAGACGGAATCGGCGGGTCTGGCGCTCGTGGGGCTGGGCCTCGCTGTCGCCATCGGGGTCGTCACCTACGCCGTGTCGCTTCCGGACATGCCGTCGTGGCGCCGGGCCGTCGCCGGTGTCGGCTCCGTTGCGGTTGTCGTGTTCGTGGTTGCGGCCTCGGTGATCGTGCTCGGAGGCCGGCTGGGGCTGCCGGGTGATCAGTTCACGGAGATTCTCGGCTTCACGGAAGCCAACGAGGGTGAAGCAGAGCGGAGTCGCGTCCTCCTGGTGGGTCCGCCCGAGCTGATGCCCGGGGACAGCCGGGTCATTGCAGGCGGCCACTATCGCGTCGTCAGCGCTCCGGTCCCGGATCTGGGAGAACCGCGCCTTGCTGCCAGGGGTGAGCTCGACGACGAGCTCTTCGACACGCTCGGCGTGATCGTCTCCGGCGAGACACGAAGGGCCGGCGCCGAGCTCGCTCCATTCGGTATTCGATGGATCGTGGTGCTCGGGGACAGCGACGGCATCGACGCCGATCCAAGCGCGCTGGCGTGGCGCGGCGTCTTCGCCGGGCAGCTCGATCTGCTCCCTCTGTCTGCGGGTGTCGGGAACGCCGTCTTCGTGACCGACATCGAGCCGGTCGGACGAACGCTCACCTCGACGGCGGCTTCGTGGCCTCGCGAGGGCTGGACGTATCGCGGCGAGCCGGAACCTGGCAAGCGTGCGTTCGTGGCTGAGAACCCGAGTCCAAACTTCGGTCCCGGTCCGTGGCTCGCAACCGCGGCGGCCAACGAGGTCTCGGCGGAAGCGGGTGAGGTCACGTACCAGGCAGACGGGTCGAAGCGTCTGCAGGCAGTCGGCGTGCTCGCAGCCGTGCTGGCCTTGATCGGCATCATCCTCGTCGGGCGGCGGGAGACCTCATGAGAAGGCTGCTGCTCCTCGCCACTGCTGCCGCCGTCGGGTTCGTCGCCCTCCTCCAGACGGATGCTCCCGAGGCCACGGTGCCCGAATTCTCAGCCGCTGAGGATGCCGTGCTCGAAGGTGCCGTTGCATCGCCCAGCGTGTGGTATTGCCCATGGGTGGAAGCGGGCGACGTGGTCGATTCCGATGTGATCCTGGCAACCGAGCCAGACGCCGACGTCACGGTGACCTTGCTCGATCCTCTGGCCAACGCCGAGCCGGCGGAGGCCGAATTCGGCCTGATCGGTCCTGGTGCGACTGCACTGAGCACCGGCAGCGTGTTGCGAGTGGGAGAGTCTCCGGCGATCGTCGAGCTGTCAAACGGCCCAGCGACTGTGGTCTCGATGTCCTTCACCGATGGCTTCGTGTCAGCCGACGAGTGCGTGGTGAGCGTCCCGAAGATCTGGTACCTCACCGGCGGGTCGACGAAGACCGGAACGATCACGCGTCTGCGGCTGTTCAATCCCTTCGCGGATAACGCCGAGGTCTCCATCACGGCGTACTCCGAGTTTGGATTGGACCTCGTCGCCGAGCTCGACGGCTTCGACATCGCAGGACGTTCGTGGACGACCATCGACGTGGGCGACTACCTGGAGTTCCGCGACGAGCTGTCGTTTGCGATCACGACCAACCAGGGCCTCGTGATTCCCGCCCTCGTGCGCTCCGACGACCGGGGCGAAGGCTGGTGGCCAGGTGTTGCCCCCGCAGACACGTGGACGTTCCCGATCGCGACCGCGGGAGATCTTGCCTCGTCCGTCGCCGTGACGTCCGCTGGTGAGGAGGATGTCATCGTCGCCGTGGACATCGTCACCGAGGATGGAACGATTCGCAACGCACGCGAGGTCGTCCTGGATGCCGCCTCGCCAGCGCTGATTCCGCTGTCGGATCTCGCCGCTCCGCCCTTCGGATTGCGCGTTCGCGCCACGGCCCCGATCGCCGCCTCCGTGCTCGCCGTTGCGCCCGAAGCGGAGGAAGAAGGCGGCGAGGGCGTTGCCGACACCGCAACGACGGTCCCGGACGAGACCACGACAACGGTCTCGGACGACGAGACGACCACCACCGTCATCGATGAGCCTTTCGTGGCCGGTCTCGCCGGGACCGTCGGGTCGTCGCGACCCAGCTCGGAGTGGATCGTGCCCGTAGACACGATCCCCGGCTCGGAAACGACACTGTGGATCCTGAACCCGGGCACTGAGCCCGTCTCGGTCGACTACCAGCAGCTCGGCGAAGTGGAGGATCCCATCCGGGCGACCATCGAGGTCCCGGCTGAGTCGACCAGAGGTCTCGCCGTCGAAGTCGGTATCGGGATCTACGGCTACACGGTTTCTGCGAGCGGACCCGTGTCGGTGGGCTGGGACATCGTGGGCGATCGGGGAGTGGCCCTCGTGTCCGGCATCCCCGTGCAATGAGCGACACCCTGCTTCGGGTGCTCGTCGTCGTCATCATCGTCGGTGTTGCGGCCGGGGTCGCATATGCCATCTCGCGCTACCGCCGGCCACCGCACCCCACCGTGCAGGTCGGCGACGTCGGGGACCGACCCGGCGTGGTGCTCTTCACGTCGACCACGTGCCCGACGTGCAAGGAGACCGTTGCCCTGCTCGAGGACATGCAGGTCTCCTTTCGCGAGGTGACCCACGACCTCGAATCAAAGCGCTTCGAAACGTGGGGGGTCGTCGCGGTGCCCGTCACCGTGGTCATCGACGAGAAATCCCAGGTGGTGGAAACCTTCTCGGGCGTTCCCCGCCGGCGGGTGTTGCGACGTGCCCTGGTGCGTGCCGGAATCGACTGAGCGGTCCTTGGTTGCGCCACCGCGTGTGCCTACCGTTCCGCAGTCATGTCCGTTTCTTGTGTTCGGTGCGCCGTCCGAGCGACCAGCATCCTGACCTATGACCACGCAGGCGCCGAGGCATACCTCGACGACGCCAGCGGGAGCGAGTCGGGTTTCGATGGTCTCGTGCTCTGCGAGGCGCACGCCGGGCGTTTCACTCCGCCGTGGGGTTGGCGTCTCGTCGATCGTCGGTCCGGAGCGATTCCGACCGCCGGGGAGGGAGGTTGACGTGCCGATCGATCGGGAAGTCCTCGAGGCTGTCCGGGAGATGGAGGAGCACGACCTGCGTCGCCTGTTCATGCTGACGCGTGCCCGTCTCGAGCGGCGTGGACATGAATTCCCAGATCTCGGTTCCGATGTGAAGATTCGCACGCAGATGGTGCGGTGTGGCAAGGCGTCGTGCTCGACGTGCCCACACGGCCCGTACGTGTACGCCTATTGGTCCGAGGATGGACGACAGCGGTCGAAGTACCTGGGCAGGTACGACGACCTCCCGGAAGAATCGGGCCTAGACACCTAGGGCGCGCATTACACTACTGAAGGTGGTCGGCAGGACCGAGGCCTGGTCAGGAGGACGCATGAGGAAGGCATCGACGGAGCCCTTGACCTGCTCCGCGTGTGGATCGGATTCCGTGATCCAGATCGACATGACCCTGCCCGACGGCACCGAAGTGGTCTTCAACTCCTGCCACGTGTGCGAGGCGAAATGGTGGGACAAGGAAGGCGAGCCCATCGAGGTGGACGGCATCATCGATCTGGTGGGGGAGTAGTCCCGAGTCCCGAGTCCCGAGTCCCGAGTCCCGAGTCCCGAGTCCCGAGTCCCGAGTCCCGAGTCCCGAGTCCGTGCACTATCCATTGATCCGTTCGTACCTCGCCCTTGCTTCCCGTCATGACCCGCTGCTTCGGATCTACTCGAGACTCGAGGCTCGGGACTCGAGGCTTCACAACTCCGAGTCCATGAGTCGATCGATCCGGTACCCTCTCCGCCCGTGACTGCTGCTGCGCCTCCCGAAGCACGCGAGCACGAGCTGCCGCCTCCTCCTCCGCCCGAGCGGGGCCCGAAGCAGACGGTTTCGAAGTGGTGGGTCGCTGCGTTGGTCGCCCTGCCGACCATCCTCATCCTCCTGACCATGTCGGGGGCATTGGGCCCCATCCTGCGCGATGGTCAGTCGTTGTGGCGCCTGCCATACCTGCTCGTGGCCAACACCCCCACCGGTGGCGACATGGGAGCCCACGTCCTCCTCCCCAAGGTCCTGCTCGAGGACGTCCTCCCGACCGGTCGGATCATGGGCTGGAGCATGGACTGGTACGCAGGCTTCCCCGCCCTCTACTTCTACTTCCCGCTACCGGCGCTCACCACCGTCGGCCTCGATCTGATCCTTCCGTACGGCATCGCCTTCAAGCTCGTGACCATCGTGGGCCTGGTTGCGCTACCCGCCGCGTCCTACTTCTTCGTCCGATTCTTGGGGTTCACCCGCTTCGTGGCCACGCTGGGCGGGGTTGCGGGGTCGCTCTTCGTGTTCATGGAGAGCTACTCCATCTTCGGGGCGAACATCAAGTCGACGCTCGCAGGCGAGTTCTCGTTCTCCTGGTCGTTCGCTCTGTCCGTGCTCTACATCGGCATGGCCGTGCGGGACTATCGAATGGGCCGCGCATTCAACCCGTGGACGGGGTTGGTGCTCGGCCTCACGGCGCTCGCTCACATCATCACCACCATCGTCGCCGTCGTGACGGTGTTGCCCCTGTTCCTCTCGCCGCTCGTGGTCGCCGTGGCGAATCGTTCAGAGCTCCCGAAGGCGTGGCGAGGAGCACTGGGTGTTGCGACGTCGTGGATCGTGGGCTTCATGCTCTCGGCCTTCTGGTCGCTCGCGCTCGGGGTGCGAGTACTCCAGGGCATGACCTCGGACATGGGATGGGCCCCGGTCACGACGATCCTCGGCAACTACCAGAGTCCCGGTTCGCCCATCCCGGGTGAGCTCGTGCCGATCCTCGCCCTCGGCGCCGTCGGGATGCTGTGGACCGCATATCGACGCGACGACGTCGCGATCGCGATCTGGATGACCCTGTGGCCGCTGGCCGCGTACTTCATCATCGCTGAGGTCGAGTTCACGATGCTCTACAACGCACGGCTGCTTCCGTACTGGTACTACGGCGTGTTCGTCTTCGCCGGCATCGCCATTGCTCTCGGTGTCGTGGCGCTCGCCAGGCGGTTCGCCGATCGCGAGCGTGCCACGCTCGTGATGGGTGCCGCCGCCGTGGTGATCATGGTCGCTGGTGCCGCGTTGTCCATGCACGACCTCCCGGGCTGGGTCAAGTGGAACTACGAGGGCTACGAGGGGAAGACGGTCTGGCCCGAGTACGAGAACCTCATGGAGACCGTTGATCGGCTCCCTGAAGGCCGGATCATGTGGGAAGCCAACAGTGAGATGAACAAGTACGGCACCCCGATGGCGCTCATGTTGTTCCCGTACTGGTCGGAGGGACATCC
>JASJCF010000143.1 GCA_030066265.1 Acidimicrobiia bacterium
GCGCGCCTGGGGAGCTGATCAGCGGTGATCGAGTGGTTCCGGAACGTCATCCGAGCGATGCTGCTCGACGTCGACTTCTACAACCGCGCCGAGCACGACTCCTCGCTCGACGGTCAGGCGGCGGTGGTCGTGGCGGTGGCCACGGCGCTCTCCGGGGTGGGGTCGGCGATCGCCACGGAGGCGAACGTGCTCGTCGGGGCGGGGGTCGGCATGCTCGCCGGCCTCGCCGGATGGCTCATCTGGGCGGCGATCGCGCTGGTCGTCGGTACGAAGGTGTTCGGCGGTTCGGCGGACTTCGGGGAGATGCGTCGGGTCCTCGGCTTTGCGCTTGCGCCGCTTGCCATCGGTGTCATCCCATGGCTCGGGTTCGTGGGGGCGGCGTGGTCCCTGGTGGCGGCGACGATCGGCATCCGCGAGGGGCTCGACTTCGACACGAAGCGGGCGATCGGCACGGTCGTCGTGGGGTGGGCTGCGTGGCTCGGCCTGGCGGTGCTCGTGCAGTGGATCGCCGACGTCACGATCACGCCGAGGCTGCCCTTCTGAGCGTCCGCGTCTCGAAACCCTGTGCAGTTCAGTCGGCGACCGTCGTGTCGCCCCGCATTGCGGTCCTCCACGGCTTGCGCCAGCTGCGATTCGTCCTCCAGAAGATCCATGTTCCCATCCCGATGGGGATCGGGGGGAGGAGGCTCAGGCCGCGGAACAGGAGGACACCCGCAGCGATCAGGTCGGTTGGGACCGGTTCGCCGGGATTCGTGGTCTGCCAACCCAACGTCAAGAGGCCGATCCATCCCAGGTCGACGAGTCCGAGCCCGCCGGGGCTCACGGGGATCATCACGAGGAACCGGCCCAGGGCGAAGCTCGCAACGACCCAGGGGATGGGAATCTCGTCTGTGGAGATGCCCACGGCGTAGATCGACGCCGTGTACAGGCTCGCCATGGCGAGGTGGTTCCCCACCGTTGCAGCCGTCAACGGCCACGCGCGGGTGCTCACCACCGATCGCATGTCGATGCGGAACCGGAGAACCGACTCGTAGGTCTGGGGCGGGTCTCGGTGGAACCAGCCGGCGACCTTGGTCGCTGCCGACTGCAGCCAGGTGGCGACGGCGTGGGCGAACGAGTCGGAACGCAGCACCATGTACACGAGCCACACCGAGAACGCCACCCATATGGTCCCGCCGATCGACACTGCCCACATCCAGCCTGCTGTCTCACCCTCGCCTGCGACTGCGATGAGTGCCACCGTCACGACGGGGATGGCGATGCGGGCATACCAGTCCCACACACCGGCCGCCAGGAGCCCGGCCGTGATCGAGGGTGGCGTGAAGCCCCACGACATGTACATCGCGTAGTTGAGCCCCACGGCGATGGCCCCACCACCGGGAAGGGAGTTCGTCACCGCCGTTCCCGTCGTGTGGTTCACGAAGGCCTCTTGCAGCCGGAGCGTGCGCAGCACGGTGGTCAGCACGATCGGGTAGGCGATGAGGAACCAGAGAGCGAGGATTCCCAAGACGACCCAGCTCGTTGGCGAGATGTCCGCAACGGTGTCGATGATCTCGCGGTAGTCGGCGACCTGCGGGATGACGAACCCGAACACCGCAACCAGGACCGCCACGGTGACGGCAATCGAGATGGCCTGCTTCCACCACACCTGACGCCCGCCGCCGGGCACCTCGTCGGAAGCGTCCGATTCCGCCACCGCGTGTTCGTCCGGCGGATCGTCCACGGCGGGTTCGCGAGCTGCCAGCTCGTCGTGGTCAGGGAGATCCGTCACGATGCCGTCCCGCTCTCGTCGGTCCGTGTCATCACCAGCGCCTCGGTTTCATCCCAGAGCCGTCGAGCCATTTCGTCATCGCGGGCATGGCGACTCGAACGCGCCTCCGTCCGGTCCTCGAAGTACCCGCCGCAGGGTTCGGGGAGAGGGTCCTCCGTCGCCAGCCACACTGCGGTGTCAGCACCCTCCTCGGGCGATCGCATGCGGGGACCGGCAAAGCGAACGGCCAGCGAGATCCGAAGGGAGTCGCCACCCCGACCGATCGAGGTTCGGACGAGGCCGGGGTGCATTGCATACGCATGGACACCATCCGGTCCGTACCTTCGCTCGAGCTCGCGTGCGTGGAGGATGTTGGCGAGCTTCGAGTGCCCGTAGACCTCCATCATCCGGTAGCGATCGGTCCATTCGAAGTCGCCGAAGCGGATGCCCTCCTTGGCATATCCGTGTCCTGAAGAGGCGACGTTGATGATCCGGCTGGGTGAGCAGGCTCGCAACCGGTCGATCAGGAGCTGTGTCAGCAGGAATGGTCCCAGGTAGTTCGTTGCGATCGTGCGCTCGTGGCCGTCCACGGTGCTGCCACGCCGCCCGAACATGCCGCCGGCGTTGTTGATCAGCACAGCCGCGTCGTCGTGTGTGGCGAGGAAGGTGTCAGCCGCCGCACGAACCGAGGCCAGGTCTGCGAGGTCGACCTCGAGGGTGTCGACGGGGACACCGGAGGACGATTCGATGGCGTCTGCTGCCATCCCCGCCTTTGCCCGGTTTCTCGCCGCGATGGTGACGAGGGCGCCGGCGTTCGACAATGCCTCGGCGGCCGCTCTGCCGATGCCGGCGTTGCCGCCGGTGACGATGACACGTCGCCCCTCGATGCTCCAGCCCATGACGGAGCAGCGTACCGGAGCCGACGACGGCAGCTCCCGGGCCATCGGGGCGCCACGTGAAAGCCTCACCGGAATCTCATGGTCGGTTCACCGGTGTTTCACGCACCCGGCGATACGATGCCGGCATGGATCGCACAGAGGCGCGCATCCTCGTCGTGGAAGACGACGCGGCGGTGCGAGACGCACTCCAACGGGCTCTTTCCTTCGAGGGCTACGAGATCGACACGGCGACCGACGGTGCCATGGCATTGTCGCGGCTGCGTGAGACACCGGTGGATCTCGTCGTGCTCGACGTCATGATGCCGCATGTGGATGGGATCGAGACGTGCCGGCGCATCAGGGCGTCCGGTGACACCGTCCCGATCCTGATGCTGACGGCCAAGACCGCCGTCGGCGATCGTGTCGATGGGTTGGATGCCGGTGCGGACGACTACATGGCGAAGCCCTTCGCCCTCGACGAGCTTCTCGCCAGGATCCGTGCGTTGCTTCGCCGATCGGGTGGCGATGTCTCGTCGGTGATGCGCTTCGAGGATCTGAGCATCGACACGGGCGCACGGACCGCATACCGGGGTGATCGGGATCTCGGGCTCACCAAGACCGAGTTCGACCTGTTGGTCCTCCTGGCCCGGTCGCCGGGGATCGTGCTGGATCGCGACACGATCTACGAGGAGATCTGGGGAATCGACTTCCTGACGTCTTCGAACTCACTCGACGTCTACATCGGGTATCTGCGCCGCAAGACCGAAGCCGACGGAGAATCTCGGCTGATCCACACGGTGCGTGGCGTCGGGTACGTGCTGCGGTCTGACTGATGACGATCCGGCGACGCATCACCGTCGCAGCGGCCATCGCAGTTGCGGTCACGGTGTTGATCGTGTCGGTCGGCGCCTTCATCGCCGCCCGCCAGCAGATCCTCCAACCGATCGACGAGAGCCTCGAGCAACGAGCGCAGTCGATCACCGACGTGCCGTCGTTCTTCGACCGCGACGGTGGACGGGGTCCGATCGGGGGTCTGGGCAACATCCTGTTCCGCCCGAGGGCCGGCGACTTCGACTCGGTGTACTACCAGGTGATCTTCTCGGACGGTTCCCTTCTCAACATCGGTGAAGAGGAGTTGACGCTCCCGGTGCCCGAGCCCGACGAGGTGGATCCCGACGAGCCGGTGCTGCGATCCATCTGGGTGGACGACTTGCACCTTCGGGTGGTCGCCGTCGTCCAGCGCGAGTTCGACGTGATCGTCCAGATCGCACGGCCGCTCACCGAGGCCGACGAGGCGCTCCGCGACTTCGCCGGCATGCTGGCGCTCGGCGGCATCGTCGGCATCGGACTCGCCATCGTGCTCGGGACCCTCGTCTCGCGCAATGCCGTGCGACCGATCGAGGACCTCCGGTCCCAGGTCAGTGACATCGCCCAGACCCAGGAGCTCGGCGAGCGCATCGACGTCGAAGGCGATGATGAGGTCGCCGATCTCGCGAGAGCCTTCAACGACCTCCTGGCCCAGCTCGATGCGTCGCGCGAGCAACAGGTGCGCCTCGTGCGTGATGCCGGCCACGAGCTGCGGACACCGCTCACGGCGCTCAGGATGAACCTCGAGATGCTCCAGCGCCACGATGTCGAGGGCGAGGATCGTCGGGTGATGATCGAAGCGGCCCACGCCGAGGTCGCCGAGTTGAGCGAGCTGGTCACCGAGATCGTCGACTTGGCGACCGACCGGTACGAAGAGGAACCACGCAGCGAGGTCTCGTTGGAGCAGATCGTCGCCAACGTCTCGGAGCGCCTCGATCGACGCAACGGGCGCCCCGTGGTGGTCCAGTCGGACGGGAGCGTGGTCGATGGGCGCCCGGAGGCACTCGAGCGGGCGGTCGCCAACATCATGTCGAACGCGGACAAGTGGTCACCCGACGGTGAGCCGATCCACGTCAGAATCGACGACGGGACGGTCGTCATCGCCGACAGCGGTCCCGGCATCCCCGAGGACGACCTCCCCCACGTGTTCGAACGCTTCTACCGCTCCGACGCCGCCCGGACCACGCCTGGCTCAGGCCTCGGGTTGTCGATCGTCGACCAGATCGTCTCGGACCACGGAGGGGTGGTCTTCGCCAGGAACAGCGACAACGGCGGCGGCGCCGAAGTCGGGTTCTCCCTTCCTGCAGCCCACTGATCGGTGCTCGCGCCGATCTCATCGACCTCTCAGATGGCCCATACGAACCCCGCACATGCGCTCGGGAAGCTTCTCGTGTGATGCACGAAGTCGAAAGGAGCCATCACATGAGGAAGATCATCGTTTCCCTCGCAGCGGCGGGAGTGCTCGTCGCAGGGGCGTTCGTCGCGACCTCGGTCGCGTCGGGCCCAGCCGACGCCCAGACCGCCGACACGGAGACCACCTCACCGAGGGCGGAGGCACGGCAAGAGGTCATGGCCGAGGTCCTCAGCGGGCTGGTTGCCGACGGCACCCTCACGCAGGCGCAGGCTGACGCCGTTTCCGCCGCCTTCGAGAGCAAGGCCGAGGAGCTCCGGGCCGAGCGCGAAGCCAGGCGCGAGGAGCGGAAGGCCGAGCGCGAGCTGATCCGGGGCTTCCTCGAGGACGACGTCATCTCGTCGGACGAGCTCAGCCAGCTCTCGGACGATCACCCGCTCAACGACCCGGACGGGCCGTTCGCCGATGCGGCTGCAGACGGCCAGATCACGCGGGAGGAACTGCAGGAGATCCGGGAGGAACGGGGGCCTCGTCGTGGGCATCGTGGGCTCGGGTCCGGGGCCGACGGCGCCTCGGCCGAGGACGCGTCGACGGCCAACGCTTGAGCAGGACGGAGACAGCCCTCGAGCGCACCCCGCACGGGGACACCGACAGGTACGACGCCCGGTCAATCGGCCGGGCGTCGTGCCCGTTTGGAGAGCAGCCAGACCTCCGATCGCTCAGCGAAGGCGTCGGCAGGCTCATGGTCGCGATTCCATCGCCGTGCCAGGGCGTTCGCAACCCCGAGCTTGGCCCGTGCGTCCGCCAGCTCGGGTTCGGCGACGGCGGCATCGATCAATCGATCGATCTCGGTCGCCAGCTGCTGTC
>JASJCF010000024.1 GCA_030066265.1 Acidimicrobiia bacterium
GACGAGGTGCGCAAGCTCCGCGGCGAGCACATCTCGATGATCTTCCAGCAACCGAGCTCCGCGTTGAACCCCGTCCAGCGGTCGAGCGCACAGATCACCGAGGTCTTCGAGTTGCACCGGGATTGGAAGAAGGACGAGCGCCAAGAGCGCGCCGTCGAGATCCTCGGTCAGGTCGGGATCCCGGACCCGGAGTCTCGCGCCAAGGCCTATCCCCACGAGCTGTCAGGAGGGATGGCCCAGCGTGTCATGATCGCCATGGCCCTTGCGTGCGAACCGGAGCTGCTCATCGCCGACGAGCCGACGACCGCCCTCGACGTGACGATCCAGGCCCAGATCCTCGACCTCATCCGCGACCTGCAGGAACAGTCCAACACGGCCGTGATCCTGATCACGCACGACTTGGGCGTGGTCGCCGAGATGGCCGACCGGGTCGCCGTCATGTATGCCGGCGAGATCGTGGAGGAGACCGATGTCCGGAGCATCTTCAAGCAACCACTGCATCCCTACACGAAAGGTCTCATCGCCTCGATTCCCGTGCTCGGTCAGATCAGCGACGAGCTCGAGACGATTCCCGGCGTGGTGCCGAGCTTGATCGACCTGCCCAAGGGATGCCGATTCGCTGCTCGGTGCACAGCCAGGGTCGAGGCGGACCTCGACATCTGCCTCGAGGAGGAGCCGAGCCTCGAAGAGATCAGAGCGGGCCACAAGGTGCGGTGTTGGCTCCACACACCGCCGCCCGGCGGATCGTCACCACACGAGGTCGGCGCCGAGGGTGCAACCGGGGCTGACGCAACGGCCGACGCCGGGGAGGGTGCCGATGGCTGAGCCGCTCGTCGAGGCGAGGGACCTGGTGAAGCAATTCCCCGTCCGCGGCGGGGTCTTCCAGCGCCAGGTCGGCACGGTGAACGCAGTTGCCGGTGTCGATCTGGTCATCCATCGCGGCGAGACCGTCGGGCTCGTCGGTGAATCGGGATGCGGCAAGTCCACACTCGGCCGGACCCTCGTGCGATTGCTCGAACCGACATCGGGTCAGATCATCTTCGACGGCGAGGACATCACCCACCTGTCCGGCAAGAAGCTCAAGCCGTTCCGGGCCAGGGCGCAGTTCATCTTTCAGGATCCCTACTCGTCGCTCGATCCGAGGACCCAGGTGGGCAACTCCATCTCCGAGGGCTTGAAGCTCCATGGTGTCTCGAGCAGGGACGAGCGGCGGGCCAGGGTCAACGAGATGCTCGAGCTGGTCGGCCTCAAGCCGAGCCACGCCGGGCGGTATCCCCACGAGTTCTCGGGCGGCCAACGCCAACGGATCGGCCTGGCACGTGCCCTCATCCTCAAGCCGGACTTCGTGGTGGCAGACGAGCCGGTGTCGGCCCTCGACGTATCGGTCCAGGCCCAGGTGCTGAACCTCTTGAAAGAGCTCCAACGAGAGCTCGACCTCACCTTGCTCTTCGTGGCGCACAACCTCGCCGTCGTCGAGCACATGAGCGACCGGGTGGCGGTCATGTACTTGGGGAGGATCGCCGAGATCGCCGACCGGGTGGATCTCTATCGGGAGCCGCTCCACCCGTACACCGAGGCCCTGCTGTCGGCGATCCCGATGCCCGATCCCGACCGTCCGAGGAACCGCCAGATCCTCCAGGGCGAGGTCCCCTCGCCCATCGACCCGCCACCAGGCTGCTACTTCCATCCACGGTGCCCGCTCGCCGTCGAAGGCGTGTGCGACACCGAGGTCCCGAAGCTGCATCCTCCCGAGCCTGGCAGCGATCACCTCGCCGCCTGCCACGTCCGCACGGGCGAGCTGTCCGAGCAACAGACCACGTCCTGACCATCCCCTCTCTCCGTTCTTGCGTAGGCCGTGCCCGCTCGCGCGACCACGGCCTACGCAAGAACGGAATGGACGGCGGTCAGGCGCCTCGGACGCCGTCCGCTGCTGAGACGAGCCTCGGACACGATTGAGCGATGACGCACGAGTCGCAGTCGGGGGCCGACTTGTGGCACCACGTGCGGCCGATCTCCCACATGGGCAGGTCGAGGGCGCCCGGCCGCTCGGGGTGCAGAGCCCGTGCCACCTCGACCATGTGCGCAACGTCGTCGCGCTCCGCCAAACCCGAGCGCAGCATCACCCGGCGAACGTGGACGTCGTAGGCGATATCGGAGCCTTCCATCTCCCGGATCGGGACACCGAGCTGGGCATAGAGGATCTCCACCGCCATCGCCGCCTTCTTCTGGCTGATGCCCTTGAACTCGATCAGCCGACGCTGCAGGTCCCGTGCCGTGGGCTCATCCGCCCACACGTTGGACGCATCCCCGTCGTAGGAGTCGATCACCCGTCGTGCACCGTCGATGACGAAACCCGACGTCTGGTTGGGGAACCGATGGATCGCCGGAGGACCTAGAAAGGCCCTCCGCACCTCCATCGGACGGCTGGCGACCAGCTCCACCGACCATCCGCCCAGCCGCTGGGACAGGTTGTACGGAGTCGCCCAGGCCCGGTCGGCGGGCATCTGATAGTCGCAGATCACCCCGCACAGGAATCCCCAGGGGTCGTTCACCAGGAGATCGTTGGCAGGCTCGTTGATGGTCAGCACCGTCGAGAGGCGATTCGCCTCGATCGCGTCGAGTTCCTCGCCGAACACGAGCAGGGCCCGGGCGACCTCCTGACGCGATCGATCCGACGCCCTGGTACCCATGGCGGGGAGTGTATGGCTGCTGCGCTGCCGCAGATGAGGTGACACGGGTCGCACCGAGAGAACGTCACGGGTATTTATTACTAAATACTCATCCACAGGCTCTTCCGACGTCGAATTTGCTAGTGAAAGGAATCACAAGCTCGGGTCTGGCTTGTGGATCGGAACGGAGAGAAAGGTCTGAGTCGTGGAACTCATCCTCAGTGAAGGCCAATACAACCTGGTCTACAACGCCTTCTCATTCGTGTTCGCCGCCATGCTTGCGGGCTTCTTGTTCTTCATCCTGTCGAGGACGCGAGTATCCCCCAAGTACCGGATGGCGCTCACGGTGAGCACCCTGGTCGTGGCTATCGCCGGATACCACTACCTCCGCATCTTCGACTCGTGGGTCGCCGCTTTCGAGCTCGTCGACGGGCAGTACCTCTCGAACGGCACGTTCAACGAGGGCTATCGGTACGTCGACTGGCTGTTGACGGTGCCGCTGCTGCTCGCTGAGCTCGTGCTCGTGATGGGCCTCGCTCGTGCTGCCCGGGTCAACATGATCATCAAGCTCGGCGTTGCCGCATCCCTCATGATCATCCTCGGGTACCCCGGCGAGATCGCGACCGACACCGCCACGAAGTGGGCATGGTGGATCGCAGCCATGATCCCGTTCGTCTACATCCTCTACGTCCTGTTCGTGGAGCTCGGCTCGGCCATCCGATCGATGTCGCCGAGAGTGGCTGGACTGGTCAACGGCGCCCGCTGGCTGCTGCTGATCTCGTGGTCGTTCTACCCCGTGGCGTACCTGCTGCCCCTGACCGGCCTCGACGCTGCCACCGCCGAGGTTGCACGACAGGTCGGCTACTCGATCGCAGACGTGATCGCCAAGCCCGTGTTCGGATTGGTCATCTACTTCATCGCTCGAGCCAAGAGCGAGGAAGAGGGTTACCTCCTGCCCGGAGATGTCGAGAACGACGACGTTCTCGAAGCCGCCTGACACGGCACCGTCCCCGACCGCTCCCTCCCGGGGACAATCAACAGAGAGGCCCGGCTCAGCCGGGCCTCTCTCGCGTCAACTTCCGGTCAGCCGATCCAGCTCGGCCCGAAGGGCTTCGTCCTCCCACTCGATGTTCTCCGAGATCCGGGCTGCAACGACCGGGATCCGCCACGCATCGACCACCCTGCGATCGACACCGGTCTTGGCGATCACGCGAGTGCGATACCACCGGCGGAACATCGTTTGGATGGTCACGAACACCCGACGCTTCGGCATCGACGGCGACATCGTGGCGGACGACGACAGCCACAGGGTTCTGGCGATGTCGGCACCCGGGTGGCCCTTTGCGGCATCGATCCAGTCGATCAGCCATCGTCCTTCGCGCGTGATGACGACGTTTCCCGGGTGGTAGTCCCCGTGGAGGACCGCATCACCGGCTGGCGCTGCGTCGAGTACGGATAGGGCCACCGACCGCTGCCGTGTCGGAATGTCGGCCCGATTGATCTTCGCCAGGAGGATCTCGCGGACATCCGGCAGATCGGCGGTCGTGCAGTTCATTGTCTCGGCATGGCTGTCGGCGAACATCCGTGCCCATTGGCGGAGGCGCATCGGATCGAGCGCGATCTCGTCGAGGAGCAGGTCGCCGTCGATCCGATCCATGACGAGGCCGGCTCGCCCGTCGACGTGGACGACGCCGTGCACCGCCGGGCACGCGACGCCGGCACGGTGCGCGGCCTCCATGTGTTCCGATTCGCGTTCGATCATGCCGGGGTCGAATCCCTTACGGAGGAGCTTCACCACCCGGTCGTCGCCGACGGTGTACACCTCGGCGGTGCGACCCGTTGCGATCGGAGTCTCCGACATCTCTGAGCGATCCATGCCCGAGATCGTACGGAGACCGAATGCCGTATGAAAGCGAGGGATCGCACACGGACCGGCATCCGAGCAGGTTCTCACGCGCCTCACGAGGTCAGCATCCCGGCAGCGGAATCGGAGGGCGCGCACATGGCGTATCGTCACGACTGATGCAGTCCGGCTATGCCGATGTCGATGCCGTGGTGGCTCGAGTTCCCCTGCTCGCGAGCGCCGAGAGCCTCACCGCAGAGGTCCTCTCAGGTGGCCTCACGAACACCAACTACCTCGTGACCGCCGACGATCAGAGGTACGTCGTGCGGATCGCAGGCGACGACACGGACATGCTCGGCATCGATCGTGCGCGAGAGGCAGCGGCGTTGCGGCATGCGGCGGCCGCCGGCATCGCCCCACCCACGGAAGCGTTCCTCCTCCCCGAGGGGCATTCGGTCACCGCATACCTCGGGGATGCCCGCACGCTCACAGCGAACGAGTTCGCCGCACCGGAGACGGTCGGACGCGTGGCGCGGCGCATCAGGGACATCCACTCCCTCGATCCCATCATCGGCAGCTTCGATCCCTACGCCGACATCCGCCGATGGATGGTCGTGGTCGACCTCCAGGGAATCACGATCCCCGATCGGTTGCCTCCGCTCATCTCGGAGGTCTTCGAGATCAAGGGACGTCGTGGGCTCACCCGCAAGGATCAGGTGCTCTGCCACAACGATCCGTACCACCTCAACGTGCTCGACGACGGAGCCCTGTGGTTCATCGACTGGGAGTACGCCGGGATGGGTGACGCCTTCTACGACCTCGCCGGAGTGGCATACGCCCTCCCCGAACCGGAAAGAGAGGCGCTCCTGGAGGGGTACTTCGGCTCCGTCACAGACGCCCACCGCCAGACCCTGACGGACATGATTCGCGTGTTCCTGTGCTGGAACATCGTGTGGTCGCTCGTCCAGGTGGATTCCGGCTCGACGAGACACGACGACCTCGCTGCGGTGGAACGCCTACTCGACGACGTGCCGTAGCTGCCGCAGCTCCGGCTATTCGTCGCCCTCTTGCGAGATCTCGACGACCAGCTCCCCGTCGTCCTCGACGTGTGCCTCGAACTCGACCTCGCCACTGCCGGCGTTCTCCTCGAATTCGACCTTCACCTCGTCGGGCCCGCCGTCTTTGAGCTCCACGCTCCAGCCCGGCTTCGGCACCGCTCCGCCGAACGTGATGCTGGAACCTTCGACGATGACCCTCACCGATCCCCCATCGGTGTCGTAGGTCTTGGTGTAGCTGGCCGGCGCGGCGGTCGTCGTCGTGACGTCGGGGGCTTCCGTGGTCGTCGTCACCGCGACGGTCGTCGAAGTCGTGGTGGTGGAGGGATCGGCGGTCACGGTCGTCGTGGGCGTCGGGGGATCGATCGGCTCCTCCGGAGGCGTGGTGACCGACTCTGCCGACGTGGTGGTGGTCGAGACCGGGTCGACCGATGGAGGATCGATCGTCGTCGATTCGGTCGTGGTGGTCTGCTCCCCGGCCACCGAATCGTCGGCGCTGATCGTCGTCGGGGTCGGCGCTCCGAGTGCTGTCGGCTCGTTGGTGACCTGAGTGCGCACGGAACCAACGGCCGCCGCAGCGACGATCACTGCGATCGCAGTGGCACCAAGCCAGGCGAGCGCGAAGCCGACGGTTCTCCTCATGGTCCCATTGTGAACGAATGCGGAGCGCATGGGTTAAGGGTGGGCTAACCGTCAGTGATGCCTTCGATAATCAGGCGCTTGCGTCGATACGGCCTGGGTATGGTTTCGGTCGGTATGGCGTCCATCCTCATCATCGAAGACGACCAGCGGATCCGTGAGGAGCTGGCGACCCGACTCTCCGAACGGGGCCACGACGTGATCTCCGTGGGGTTGGCGATGGAGGGAGTGCAGTCAGCGGTGTCGGGGGACTGCGAGGTCGTGGTGCTCGATCTCGGCCTCCCCGATCTGGACGGTGCCGAGGCGCTTCGCATGATCCGTGCTGTCAGCGACGTGCCGGTCGTGGTCGCGACCGCCCGCGACGAGGAAGCCGACATCATCAGCGTCCTCGACGCCGGGGCGGACGACTACGTCGTCAAGCCCTACTCAGCCGATCACCTCGCCGCACGGATTCGCGCCGTGATGAGGCGCAGCGGCGCCGCTGCCGACGATGACACGATCGAGGTTGGGGGCCTGCACGTGGACGTCGCGGGACACGAGGCGACCCTCGACGGGCAGCCCCTCGATCTCACGGCGAGGGCGTTCGACCTCCTCGCCTACCTCGCTGCGAATCAAGGGAAGCTGTGCTCCAAGCGCGAGCTGCTCGCCGAGGTGTGGCGCCAGCCATACGGGGGCGCCGACAAGACCGTCGACGTCCACATCTCGTGGCTGCGCAAAGCGTTGGGCGAAACCGCCGCCGAGCCCGTGTACCTCCAAACGAAGCGAGGTGTCGGTGTCCGCTTGGTCGATCCAACGTCGTGAGACGTCGGCTCATCCTCGTCTCGATCGCCGTGACGAGCATGGTGGTGATCGCCTTCCTCGTGCCGCTCTTCATCCTGGTGGCGGATCTGGCACGCGACTCGGCGGTGGCGGAAGCCGAGCGCAACGCCGAGAGCCTGGCTCGGGTTCTGTCGGTGCTGGCGGTGAACGGAACGTTGGATGAGGCGGTTGAGACCGTCGGCGAGGATCGCATCGAGGATGTCAACGGCTCGATTGTCCTGCCGAACGGGGGCACGGCGGGCCTTGCGGTGCCGCCGGAGGAGGACATCTCCGTTGCCGCATCCGGCAGCTCCTTCGTCGCACAGGTCGACGGCGGCGTTGCGGTGTACGTCCCAGTGCTCACTGGCGAGGGCACTGCCGTCGTACGGGTCTTCACCCCCACGTCGGCCCTCGAGGAGGGCGTGAGACGGAGCTGGGCGATCCTCGCTGCTCTGGGGATCGCGCTGATCGTGATTGCGGCGTGGGTGGCAGATCGGCTCGGACGATCGATGGTTCAGCCGGTCAACGAACTGGCCGAAACCGCCAACCGCCTCGGGGACGGCGACTTGTCGGCGCGGGTCACACCATCGGGACCACCCGAGATCGAAGACGTCGGCATCGAGATCAACCAGCTCGCCGAGCAGATCGGACGGCTGCTGCAGCAGGAACGCGAGACGGCGGCGGACCTAGCGCATCGGCTTCGGACCCCCTTGACGGCGGCGAAGCTGAGCGTCGAGGGGCTGGAGGAAGGTCCTCAGAAGGAACGTCTCGCAGCGGACCTCGACGAACTCGAGCGCACCACCGACTTCATCATCCGAGAGGCGCGGCGCCCCGTGCGCCGAGAGGAAGGTCGCTCGTGCGATCTGGGCGCCGTCGCCGCCGAGCGTCTCCACTACTGGGAGCCCCTGGCGTCGGACCAGGATCGCCATGTGTCCGCCGACATCACATCCGAGCCCGTGCCGGTGCTGTTGCCGCGCGCCGATGCCGAGGTGATGATCGATGCGCTCATCGAGAACGTGCTGTCCCACACGGAGGATGGCACCGGCCTCGCCGTCTCCGTCCACGTGGACGACGGTCGAGGTGTCCTCGCCGTCGAGGACGGAGGACCGGGCTTCGTCGACGGTTCCGCCATCCAACGCGGCTCGTCGCGCGGGCAGTCGACGGGTCTCGGCCTCGACATCGTCCGGCGCACCGTCGAAGGGTCGGGTGGAACGCTCGGACTCGGCGAATCCCGAAGCCTCGGGGGCGCCGGCGTGATCGTCAGCCTCCCGATCGCCGATCGACCGTGATGCGTCGGCCGGGCTCGGAAACGGCGCCGCTCAACCGGCTTGCAGGCGGCCGAGCCAATCGGTGACGAGCTCGACCACCTCGGGATCGATCGGCTTGTCGAGTTGACGCTTGTACTTCTTCGGGTTCGAGACGCGCTCGGGCTCGTTGCGCAGGATGTGATCGAGGTCGTCCACTACATGTACCTCGGCCCGATCTCCTGCCACCGCCGCGACCAGCTCGAGGTCCTCGAAGTCGACCTGGACATCCTTCGTTCCCGTGATCGCCAGCATCGGCGTCTTCGTCGCGCGGAGCGTCGGTTCCGGGTCGTACTCGATGAACTCACGCATCCACTTGGCGTTGATCTTCTGACCTTGGATCCGGGCGACATCGTCGTCGGTGCTCTGGACCCGCCGGATCGCCTTCGCCTGTTGCTTCTCGACGCTCGAGCCGAAGAGCCGGAGCCCACCGGTGATGAACCCCGGGAGGGTCTCGCTGATCGCCTTCGCCTGCCACACGAGGGTGTCCCCACCCGTCTTCGCTGTGTAGGCCAGCAGCACGACGCCGTCGACACCCGGGGCGAACGCGGACATCTCGGCGGCGTACGAGGCACCGACACTGTGCCCGATCACGACGATCGTCGACGTGTCCTCACGGTCGGCGAGCCAACCGAGCGCAGACCGGGCATCGTCGAGCTCGTCGAAGAACCCTGCAGGCATGTACTCGCCACCGCTCCCGCCGATCCCCCGCTTGTCGAAGCGCAGTGACGCCCAGCCTGCCTGTTCGAGCACCGTTGCGAGATCCCTGCTCACGTTGAGCGGCAGCCGCTTGTGGTTGCCGTCACGATCGAGCGGGCCCGATCCAGCCAGGATGAGGGCAGCCGGGTATGGGCCCTCACCTGGCGGGGTGACCAGCGATCCGGCCAGCGTGATGCCGTCGGCCGGGATCGCGACCTCGAGGACGGACACCTCGGTCAGCCGACCGAGGCCTGGGACGGCATCGGGCGAGACCACTCCGTTCCCGTTGCCAATGCCACCGACTTGTAGGCGCCGTCGTAGATCCCGATCTGCTTGTTCGCCACGATCGAGTCGCAGTACATCGTCAACAGATCGTCTTCGCGAGTGAGGAGATCGATGGCGTGCAGGGTCTCGGGGATCGTCCGAGTCTCGACGGTTCCGTCCCCGAGTTCGGCGCTGCGGATCGCTCCCCACGCCTCGTGGCCGCCGACCCGCTCGTTGAAGATCTTGGGGACCGGATAGAACGCGAGCTCGCTGGGCTTCGTGATCATCACGTCGGCGATCCGCATCACGTAGTTCGTCGAGTAGACGCCATGGAAGGTGTTGTCGAACAGCAGCACGTGGATGCCGGTGACCTCGCCCTCGCGACCGGCGTCGGCGAAAGCCTTGACCTCGTCCCATTGGCGATAGAGGTGGAGATCCTCGACGTCCGGGCCGAGCTCGGCGGAGAGCCAGTCCCAGTTGTCGGCGTGGTCGCCGAGGTTCACGATCAACGTCGCCTCACCGGAGCGCACCATCGGCGCCATGTGGTCGATGATGGCCTTGAAGAGCTCACGCTGGGCCCCCGCTCCCCCCATGGTGAGCAGGTATCGCCGAGGCTGGCCGCTACGCATGCGCTCGATCCGCAGGCGGCAATCGAGCTCGATGTTGTCGACGAGCTCATGATCGACGTGGTGCCCGACGTAGTGGAGCGCTTCGCTCGGCACGGGATTCAGGATGCGGTTCTTCTCGTCGAATCCCCGCATCGTGCGGAAGCCGTAGTACCCCGACGGTGACTGCACGGCGTGCTGGGCGCCTTCGATCAGCTGGAACGCCATCGGCCAGTTGTCGAACATCATGTCGACCACGTTGGTCATGTCCCCGGCGACCGCACCCATGGTGTTCCACATGTGGGCGCCGAGCAGCGGGGTCTCGGAGGGGATGGCTCGGTGGAGGTCGGCGAACAGCTCACTCATCCGGTAGTCGCGGGCGTTCGCCTTGAGAAAGCGCCACGGCCACCCTGCAGCGAAGTTGTTGAGGGCCCACCACAGCCCGGGCAGGGTCCGGTCGCCGGTCGTGATCGACTCCCACACGTACTTGTTGAACAGCGGGCTTCGCTGGGACAACCGCGAGAACTTGGAGTAGTTGGTGTTCCACCAGTTGATGACGTCCGTGGAGATTCCGGGTATCGAGAGCAGGTCGAGCCAATACGGTGTGTACCCCATCGAGCGGGCGGCGGACATCCCTGCCATGGCGATCCGGTAGTGCCCGAAGCCCATGCGCACCGTGGCGCAGATGACTCCGTTGTCGGGGTCGATCGGGTCGCCGTCGCCGTTGCGGACGATGTCCTTGAGCCCGAACAGGTCGCCGAGGTACTCGTTGTCGACCACGCTCAGGTCGTACGGCTCACCCGGCCGGTAGTCGAAGCGGTCGATGAACATCTGCTGCCAGCGCCGTGCCTTGCCGGCGTCGGAGGATGAGATTGCGTTGCCGTAGAGCGAGAACCCGTCCGCCACTCCGATCAGCTCCTTGTCGGGGACGTCCCAGCGTACCGACGAGCCGCATGCCTTGCGAAGTCGAAACCTATTCGCCTTCACTGATTCCGGCTTGACAACCAAACGAAGGAAAACGTAAGTTGAGGGGTGAACCCTCGGAATGGCATCCACGCTGGCAATGGAACGCACTGTTCCCCCTGAACTCCGCCGAGAGCGGATCCTGAACCTCGTCCGTGAGCGTGAGTTCGTGCGCGTGGCCGACCTGTCCGCCATGTTCGGCATCTCCGAAGTCACCGTCCGGAGCGATCTCGACCTCCTCGATGAGACGGGAGGCGTCCAGCGTGTCCACGGCGGCGCAGTCGTGCGCACCGCCACCCGGCCGCGCCTCGAACGATCGATCGAAGAATCAGAGACGTCGGCAGCGGACGAGAAGGCCGCGATTGGGCGTGCCGCTGCCGAGCTCGTGGAGAACGGCGAGACGATCATCCTCGACGTCGGCTCCACCACCACGGCCGTCGCCCGGGCGCTCGTCGCCCGCAAGAAGCTGAGGGACGTCGTGGTGTTCACCAGCGCCATCAACGTGGCCCTCGAGCTGGAGCCGGCGATTCCGCGCTTCTCCGTGGTCGTGACGGGAGGCACGCTCCGCCCGCTTCAGCACTCGCTCGTCGATCCGATGGCGAATCACATCCTCGAGCGCGTCCACGTGTCGTCGGTGTTCCTCGGGTGCAACGGCGTGCACCCGAGTGAAGGCATCACGAACGTCAACCTCCCCGAGACCGCCGTCAAACGACACATGCTGCGCGCCGCCCAGCGCTGCGTCGTCGTGGCCGACGGTTCGAAGATCGGAAACATCAGTGTTGTCAAGATCGCAGACATCGATGCCGTCGATGTGCTCGTCACGGGCTCATCGGCACCACCGGAAGTGGTGTCGGAGCTCGGAGGGCCCATCGCCGACGTCGTTGTCGCGTAACCAAAGACGGAAGAGAGAACGATGGGCACATCCCATCAAGGAGGACACATGGCAAGACGATTGATGGTCCTGTTGTTCGTGTTTGCGCTCGTGGCAGCAGCATGCTCGAGCGACGACTCGGACACCACCACCACCACCACCGCTGCTGGCGGGGATACCGAGGAGACCACCACCACGGCGGCCGCTTCGGAGGAGACCACCACCACGGCGGCGTCCGGGGAGGAAGTCACCGATCTGCGATGGCGGACGCGCCCTGACAACGATCAGGAAGCTGCCGTGTACCAGTCCGTCAGCGACGAGCTGAATGCGACGTTCGCAAACGTGAACCTCGTGTACGAGGCCGGCGGTACGGAGACCGAGGGCTACCAGCAGGCGCTGCTCACGCAGCTGTCGGCGGGTGAAGCACCCGACGTCTTCTGGATCCCCGGTGCTGACATCGCCGAGTTCGCGTCGAAGGGCGTGATCCTCGACGTGCGGTCCCTCGCTGACGCCGATGCAGGCTTCGCCGAAGAGGACTTCTACCCGGGCCCGATGGCCGAGCTGACGACCGATCCGGCGACGGCACAGGCCGGCGGACCGCTGTGGGGTCTCCCCCGTGACGTGTCTGCGTTCGCCCTGTACCTGAACCTCGACCTCATCGCCGAGGCAGGCGCCGACGATCCACGCGAGCTCGCAGCAGCCGGCAACTGGACGTGGGACGCCTTCAATCAGGTCGTCGCAGACGTCGCAGCACTCGCCCCGGAGATCTCCGGCTACGGCCAGAGCTCCTGGTGGGGTCCCGTGGGCTGGTGGATGAACAGCGCCGGTGGCGGGTTCTTCAACGCCGACCGCACCGCGTGTGCGCTCGACACCGAGGAGTCGCTCGCCGGAGTCGCGGCATTCCGCGATCTGTACGCAACGGGCAACGCCTTCACCTACGGTGAAGACCCCGAGCCCGTGTTCAAGGCCGGCCAGATCGGCATGTTCCAGAACGGCCGCTGGGCCACTCCGGGCATTCGCGAAGTCGACTTCAACTTCGATGTCGTGAAGCTGCCCGACGGTCCGGGAGGACCTTCGAACTGGGCCTTCTGGGGCGCCTACGTCGTCAACGCCAACACCGAGAACCCCCAGGCTTCCTGGGATCTCGTGCGTGCGCTGACATCAGCGAACGTCCAGGCACAGGTTGCCGAGCTCGGTGCCAACATCCCGAGCCGCGTGAGCCAGGATGCGCTCGATGCGTTCCTGACCTTCACGCCGCCGGAGAACAACCAGGCGTTCCTCGACGGGCTCTCCGAGAACCCGACCACCGAGGCACCGCTGTGGAATGGCGACTGGCCGTCGTACCGCGACGAGATGAACACCCGAGTCAACGCCGTTGTCACGGGCGACCTCTCGCTCGAGGAATACGCAGCCAACATCTGCACCGACCTGAATCAGTTCTTCGACTGATTCCCGACCGTGATACGGGGGTGGGGCTCTGCCCCACCCCCTACACAACTCGACATCGAGGACGATGCGAGACCAAGACCCAGGCAGGACGACTCAGGCTGGATGACCGAGGCACCATGACGCAGGCCGACACGACCATCACGACCGAGCCTTCGACGACGTCCAAGTCACAGCCCACGTGGCTGATCGGCATCGTGGTCTGGCAAGTGATCCTGGCCCTCGGAGCCATCGGGCTCGCCATCGGGATGATCACGGGCGCCGTGTTCGACCTGCGGGGAGTCGGCCTCGTGCTCGCTGTTGCGCTGGCACTGATCGTCGCCTTCTACGCGCTGTATTCGATCCCGCGCCTCCTCGCCCACCGCAACGCCGGGCGGACGATGTCGACGTTGCTGAACTACACCCTGCTCGTCGTCTTCACGGTGGCAGCCCTCCAGGTGATGGAGATCTTCCGGGGCATCGACGCGGTCGCCACCAACTTCCGAGATCAGTGGCAGTGGAGCCTCATCATCATCGTCGGATTCCTCATCTACTCCCAGGCCTACCGATTCAAGAAGCAGGAGAAGACCGTCCAACGCGTCGGACGCTGGGTGATGATCGGCGGCGTGGCCATCCTCGCCATCGCGCTCGGGCTCATCCCCGGGACGATCGAATTCCTTCGACGGCTCATCCAGCCTGACGCTCTGCTCCTCGCGGGGCTCGCCGCCGCAAGCGGCGTGGCGTTCTGGCTCCTTCGTCGCCACGAGGCGACCGTCCTGTTCGAGACCACCGTCGATCAGGCTGAAGCCGTCGACGGCTACCTCTTCGTGTCACCGAACGTGTTCGGGTTCCTTGCGTTCTTCGCGTTTCCGCTGATCTTCTCGTTGTTCGTGTCGTTCACCGCCTGGGACGGCCTGACCGAGATCACCTGGCTGGGCCCCGACAACTACATCGAGATCTTCAGCATCCAGTTCGCAACGCTCGGCGAAGGCCAGGCAGCGTCCGACGTCCTGAGTACGGGCTACAGCCAGGCATTCCGGTTCGGCGACGTGATCATGGGTGCGCGCGATCCGAACTTCTGGATCGGGATGCGCAACATCATCTTCTTCGCCCTGATCGCAATACCGCTCGCGACGTTCCCGGCCCTGTTCCTGGCGGCCCTGTTGAACTCCAAGATCCCGGGGATGAAGGTGTTCCGGGCGATCTACTTCATCCCCTACGTCGCAGGCCTGCTCGGGGTGCTACTGATCTGGAAGCAGCTCTACAACGCCTCCATCGGATTCATCAACTACGGCATCCTGCGGCTCTTCGACGGAATCAACGCAGTGACCGGTGCGAACATCACCGCGCCCCAGCCCGAATGGTTGTCGGATCCCAACTTCGCGATGTGGTCGATCATCATCTTCTTCGCGTGGTTCATGACCGGCTACAACGCCGTGTTGTTCGTGGCCGGCATGCAGGGCATTCCGGAGTCGCTCTACGAGGCGGCCGAGATCGACGGGGCGAGCTGGTGGAAGAAGTTCCGCAACATCACCGTCCCGCTGCTGCGGCCAACGACCTTCTTCGTCGTGGCAACGACGACGATCCTCGGGCTGCAGATCTTCACGGAGCCTTTCGTCCTCATGGGACCCCAGCTCCCGCCTTCGGGGCCCAACAACTCAACCCTGACGCCGGTGGTGCAGCTCTACCAGGAAGGCTTCCAGCGATTCAACCAGGGCTACGCATCGGCCCTCGCATGGGTGCTGTTCATCTTCATCTTCGGGATCACTCTCTTGTACTTCTGGAGACAACGCAGGAATGAGGAGGCTGGTCTCTGATGACTGCTGAAGCCCCACAGCGCACATCGGACGAAGCGGTCAAGGAGGCTCGTCGCCTCTCTCGCAAGGCTCGGCGGCGGAAGTATCTCGGATGGGCCGGCATCTATCTGATCCTCATCGTGTTCGCCTTCGCCATGGTGTTCCCGTTCGTCTACATGTTCTTCACGTCGTTGAAGGACTCCTCGGACGTGTTCACCTATCCGCCGAGGGTGCTGCCTTACGAGCCAAGGACGATCGACGTCGAGGGTGAGCAGCTTCCGCTGTTCGCCATCGAGGACGAGGGCGGCGAGACCCGCTCGATGGTCTTGGTCGAGTCCGGGATCAAGGCAGGAGTGTTCGCACGCGAGGGCGACCTGGAGAACACCATCGCCGTACCGCTGGAGTTCGCCGTCGACACCGGGCGTACGATCACGGTCGAGGGCGAGGAGCTCGGCATCTACACCGTCACGTTCGGCGGCGAGACCGAGGATCTGGTACTGATCAGGAACACGGCAGTCGGGCTGTTCGTCGATCCCGACGATCCCGAGGTTGTCGGATATGCCGTGGTGCGCACGGCCATACCTGCCGAGCAGATCACCGCACGCTGGTCGAACTATGACGAAGTCCTCGGCATTCGCGACTTCGACAAGGCGATCACCAACACCGTGTTGATCACCGTGCTCGTGATGGGAGGGAGCCTCTTCACATCGATCATGGGCGGCTACGCCTTCGCACGGATGCGCTTCCCGGGTCGCGACCAGCTCTTCGTCACCTATCTGGGGTCGATCATGATCCCGTTCGTGGTTCTGATCATCCCGCTGTTCCAGATCGTCGTCGCCTTGAACTGGAACAACACACTGGCATCGCTCGTCTGGCCTTTCATCTACACGGCCTACGGGACGTTCCTGATGCGCCAGTTCTTCGTCTCGATCCCGGTCGACCTCGAGGAGGCCGCATTCATCGACGGCGCCTCTCGCTGGAGGATCCTGTGGACGATCTTCGTCCCCCTGTCGTGGCCGGCGATCGCAACGCTTGCTGTCTTCATGTTCCTCTATGCATGGAACTCGTTCATCTGGCCGCTCGTGGTCATCGACGCCGGCAACACCGAGTCCTTTGTGCTCACGCTCGCCCTGTCGATCCTCGGCGGGCAGGGCGCAGACCAGCCCCAGTTGGTCTTCGCCGGGGTGGCGATGGCCGTGATCATCCCACTCGTCGTGTTCGCCATGGCGCAGCGGTACTTCGTCGAGAACGTCGCCTCGAGCGGGATCAAGTAGGCGCATGGCCGCAACCGTGCGAACGGAGTTCGGCACCGAGGCTCTGGTGGAGACACAGCCGATCGCGTCCTTCTATCGACACGGATGGCACTCATGGTCCCCGTCTGGGTGGGTCGATCCCGATGCCACGGTGTCACCGATCCCCGACGAGGGCCGTCGGCTCGGCCACGACGATCCACTGCATGCCTTCGACACGACGGTGAGCGGGAGCGGCGTCGGCCTCGCAGCGCACGACGATGGCTCCGTCACGCTGCTCGGATCCCTCGACGCCGGCGCCCGCGTTGCACCCGAGGGCTCGGGGCTCATCGGGACCGCCGAGTCGCCAGTGGATTGGCTCATCGCCTCGGGGGGCGAATCGGACGTGTGGCGTGCCTACACCGACCTCCTCCGTGATCGATACGAGCGAAGGGGTGGTCGGCCGGTTCGCGTCTGGTGTTCGTGGTACTCGTTCTACGAGGACGTCACCGAGGAGGCGATGCACCGAGTGCTCGCCGACCTCGATGATCTGCCGTTCGAGGTGGTCCAGGTCGACGACGGGTGGGAGCGAGCCATAGGCGACTGGCAGCCGAACGCGAAGTTCCCGAGTGGCATGGCAGCGATGGCTGAGGAGATCCGATCACGAGGCTTCACGCCGGGGCTCTGGCTCGCGCCCCTCATCGCGCAGTCCACGTCGGATCTCGCAGCGGAGCGCCCTGAGCTGCTCTTGCGCACCGAGGATGGATCGCCGGTCGTGGCCGGCATCAACTGGGGAAGCCCGTACTACGCGCTCGATCCCACCTCCGACGCGACCCTGGCCTTTCTGCGCGAGGTGATCACCACCGCCAGAGGGTGGGGTTACGACTACCTCAAGCTGGATTTCCTCTACGCAGCGGCGTTCCCCGGCGCCTACACCAACCCGATGCCTCGTGAGCAGGCCTATCGGCTGGCGTGTGAGGCCATCCGGGAGGCGGCAGGAGACGACTGCTACCTGCTCGCGTGCGGGGCCCCCATCATCGCCTCGCTCGGGATCTTCGACGGTATCCGCATCGGCCCAGATGTGGCCCAGGTGTGGGAGATGCCCGAGCTGACGGCCATCGGCGACGAATCGGGGGAAGGTGCTCGGAATGCACTCGCGACCTCGACAGATCGGCTGTGGCTCCGGGAGGTGATCGACGTCGACCCCGACGTGGTCTACTTCCGGGGAGACACCGAGCTCGACGAACGCACGCTCGCCGCATTGCGGGACCTTGCGTCCATCTGCGAATTCGTCGGAGTGTCCGACCCGCCCGAGGTGCTGACGACCTCCCAACGCGCCGACCTCGCCCAGCTGCTCGAGGCCGCCTCCGAGGTCAGCCAGATCGACCGCTACCGCTGGGCCATCGACGGCCGTCCGGTCGACTTCGGCTGGGTTCGCACGGTGCCGAGCCCCTTCGATGGGAGCGCACGATGACCGACGCGACCCTCGACCGGGTCCCCCATCGGCGCTTCAACCCGCTCACTGGCGAATGGGTGCTGGTGTCGGCGCAGCGCACGAGCCGCCCCTGGCAAGGCCAGATCGAGCAGACCGCTCCCGAACGCCGCCCATCGTTCGATCCCGACTGCTACCTGTGCCCCGGCACCGAGCGAGCGGGCGGCTTCCGCAATGACGAGTACACCGGGACGTACGTGTTCACGAACGACTACCCGGCCCTCATCCCGGACGCGGCCAATGCGGATCTCCCTGACGACGCCTTGTTCCGCGCCGACACCGAACGGGGCACCTGCCGAGTGCTGTGCTTCTCCCCGCGTCACGACCTGACACTTGCCGAGATGGACGTCGCCGATACCCGGGCGGTGATCGACATGTGGGCCGCTCAGACCGCCGAGCTCGGCGAGACCTATGCCTCGGTGCAGGTGTTCGAGAACCGGGGATCGGCGATGGGTGCGTCCAACCCCCACCCCCACGGGCAGATCTGGGCCCAGTCCTCCGTGCCGACCCTCATCGAGAACGAGGACCGGCAACAGGCCTCGTATTGGGAACGGACCGGCAGCGTGTTGCTGAAGGACTATGCCGAGGCGGAGATCGCCGCCGGCGAGCGCGTAGTGGTGCTCGACGACCACTGGGTGGTCGTCGTGCCCTATTGGGCGGTCTGGCCGTTCGAGACCCTGATCCTCCCCCGCCGCCACCTGCTTCGGCTCCCCGATCTCACGGACACCGAGCGCGACGCACTCGCCGGCACCGTGCAGGAGATGCTGGTCCGGTACGAGAACCTGTTCGAGGCACCGTTCCCGTACTCCATGGGCTGGCATGGAGCACCGTTCTGGTCACAGCCCGTCGAGCACTGGCAGTTCCACGGACACGTGCTGCCGCCCTTGCTGCGATCCGCGACCGTGCGCAAGTTCATGGTCGGGTACGAGCTCCTCGCCGAGTCTCAGCGCGACCTCACACCGGAGGAGGCGGCCGAGCGCCTCCGGCAGGTTTCGACCGTCCACTACCTCGCCGGAACCCATGCCTCGGGCTGACATCCGGTCGGCCGACCTCTTCTCCGAGACCTTCACGGGCTCACCGACCCGGGCCGTGAGGTCGCCGGGTCGAGTGAACCTGCTCGGCGACCACACCGACTACAACGAGGGCTTCGTGCTGCCGATCGCCATCGATCGCGACACCCACATCACCTTCCGAACGCGTACGGACCGGGCGATCCACCTGACATCCGAGCACGGTGGCTCCGTGGTCGTGGAGCTCGATCAGCTCGAACACGGCGATCCCGCGTGGGCGGAGTATGTCCGTGGTGTCGCCTGGGCCCTGGGGTCCGGTGCTGGCCATGGGGGCAGCGGGTGGGATGGAGCGGTTGCCACCGACGTCCCCATCGGCGCAGGCCTCTCCTCCTCGGCGTCCTTCGAGGTCGCCGTGGGGCTGGTGCTCGACCATGTCGCCGGTGTCGAGCGCACTCCGACGGAGATGGCCGTGATCGCCCAACGCGCCGAGAACGACTGGGTGGGGATGGAATGCGGCATCATGGACCAGCTGAGCGTTGCGGCCGCACGCCGCGGTCGCGCCATGCTGCTCGACTGCCGGGACCTCTCGATGGACCACATCCCCGTGCCCGACGACGTTGCGTTCGTGGTACTCGACACCGGTACGCGCCGCCAGCTCACGGAGTCTGCGTACAACGAGCGGCGTGCGACGTGTGAGCAGGCGGCAGCATCGCTGGGTGTGCGGAGCCTGCGAAGCGTTTCGATCGACGATCTGAGTGGAGCGCTCGCGACCTTGGACGAGGTACCCGGAAGGAGGGTGCGCCACGTCGTCACCGAGAACCGACGCGTTCTCGCAGCGGCCGACGCACTGCGGTCGAACGATCTGCAAGCGCTCGGGTCCATCATGACCGAGAGCCATGTCAGCCTTCGCGACGACTTCGAGTCGTCCACTCCCTCCCTCGACACCATGGTCGAGATCGCCAACACCACCACCGGGTGCTTCGGAGCTCGCGTGACGGGTGCCGGCTTCGGTGGCGCCGCCGTCGCAGCCGTCGATCGCTCCCGCGTCGAACCGTTCGTCAGCGAGGTGCTCGGGCGGTATCGGGAGGCGACCCGGCTCGAGCCCCGAGCGCACGTGTGCATCCCATCCGACGGCGCTCGCGTGGTTGAGAGGCCGTCAGTCTCCTGAGGCCGACCGAGCGGCTTCTGCGGTTTCATCGCCCCCGCCTGCAGGGGACACGGCCCGGGTTGCCCCGTAGGCGCCGAGGAGAACCACGGCCACGCCCACGATGGCGATAGCTGCGACATCCTCACCACGGAACACCACACCGAGCACGATCGCAACGATCGGGACGAGGTAGGTCGTGGTGGTCATCCTGGGCCCGCCCACTCGGCCGGCGAGCGTCGTGGCGAGTGCTCGGGCGACCCCCGTCCCCACGACTCCCAAGATCACCACGGCAACCACCGAGCCGATCGTGAAGGTGCTCGAACCGACGCTTCCAATGGCGAACGGCGCGAGGATCACGCTCGAGACGATCAGCGCCCACAGGACGACTGCCGGGCCGCCATATCGCTGCTGGAGGGGCACGATGAGGTTGGAGTTCAGGGCATATCCGAGGGTGGCGATGATCACGAGCACCACGCCGACGGGGGTGGCTTCGGCGCCCACCAATGACGGCAGGCTCATCAGCAGGATGCCGATGAACCCGAGTCCGATCCCCACCGCCTGAGCCACTCCGGGCAATCGCCACAGCATGAAGCTCGCAACCACGAGCGCAAGGACCGGCGTGCCGGCGGTGATCATCCCGGCGACGGCGGAGTCCAGTTCCGTCTCGGCTTGTGCGAAGAGCCACGCAGGGCCGGCGTTCCCCACCGCGGCGACGACGATGATGAGGAGCCAATCACTCCGATCGATGCTGCGTCGCGCAGCCGGGAAGGCAGCCAGCGCCGCGGCACCGAGGGCGACACGGCCGAACGCGACGATCTCGGGGGAGAGGTTGTCGACACCGAGCGCGATCCACAGGAACGCCGAGCCCCAGATGACGCCGATGATGAACGTCAGCGACCATTCCGCAGGCCCGTATGCGGCCGGGCGCGATCCGGTGTTGGTCAGCGGTGTCGACATGGGTGTGGACCCTATCGCTGCTCGAGGAGCGTGGTCTCGCAGGCTGCCCGTGCGCTGCGCTACTCGATGGCGACCTCGCTCACGTCGTCGTCACCTCGCAGCTCTTCGGGAACCCGGCTCCGGCGGACCACGTCCGCAACGATCTGCAGGCCGGCGACGAAGACCAGGAGGAGCAACGTCCACACGGGACCGAGGAACATCAGCACACCCACGATGGCGGCCCCGAGCGCACCGAAGAGCCGGGTGATCACGATGGTGCGCTTGTCTCCCTCGGATCCCCGATGCATCGAGGCACTCTCGATCGCAGCGATCGCCAGGAAGGCGATCACGACGGCGGCTGTCAGGAGGACTCGATCCTCGGCGTGGTATTCGTGGTCGGCATCCGCAGCGACGATGGCATGCTCGACGCCGACACCCATCATGGCGATGCCGATCGCCAATGGCAGATGCGAGTAGATCCACACGGTCGGCCGCCAATCGGTCCGCTGACCTCTCCGCCGTACGACGAAGCCGTCGAGGTTGTCGAAGTGGACCCACCAGATCGAGGTGGCCAGGATGATGCCGAGTGCCCCTGCGATGCTCGTCGCCCACTGCCACGGCACGTGCCCTAGACCGAGCGTCACCGCCACGATCGTCTCGCCCAGGACGAGGATGGTGAACAGACCGAATCGCTCCGGGAGGTGCGACACGTCGAGCGGCACCTTCGCCTGCTCCTTGCGCAGGACATACGGAGTTGCGAGATCGATGGCGAGCGCGATCGCCCACAGGTAGAACCGCCCCGGCTCCGGGACGAAGATCGACACGATCCAGATCGCCGCGGCGATCCCATGGCCGATGAGGTACCCGCGCACCAGCGTTCTCGTCGACTCCACGTGGAGGTACACCCGGGCGTAGAGACCGAGCAGGAGCAGCCGCGCTGCGGCGTATGCGGCGGCGAACGCCACGGTCGAGGCGGAAGGTCCCGTCGACAGGCTTGCTGCGATGAATGCGATCGCAACCATCTGTGCGGCGGCGAAGAGGCGATAGACGAGGTCGTCGGTGTCGTACCGGTCGGCATAGAACGTGTGGCTCGCCCACAGCCACCACACGAGGATGAAGTAGCCGACATACGACAGCCATCCGGTCCACGACGTGTCGTCGAGCAGTCGCGCACTGAGAACGGCCACGACAGCGACGAAGACGAGGTCGTAGAAGAGCTCGAGCCAGGTGGCGGAGCGATGCTCCTCTTCGACAGTGCGAAGCCGGGGAGGGTTGATCGCTGCGAGCTTCATATGGACACCTCGAGTCCCTGTGATGAGGCGATGGCGCTGGGAAAGCGCCTGCGTACATCGGCCATCATGACGTTGATCGCCGCATCGGTGCGTGACGGGTCGTGGCTCGTGAGGATCAACTCGGAGGCACCGGCCCGCTCGGCGCTTGCGATCGCATCGACGTACGTGGAGTGCCCCCAGCCGCGATGCGCCTCGGCCTCTTCCGGCAGGTACTGGGCATCATGGATCAGCACGTCACTCCCGGCGATGTGCTCTGCGATGGCCGCATCGATGTCGCTTCCCGACTCGTGGTCGGTGACGATCGACACGGTGCGATCAGGACCTTCGATGCGGTAGCCGATCCCGCCTTGGGGGTGGTGGACGGGAAAGGCTGAGATGGCCAAGCCGCCGATCTCGATCGGGTCGACCATCGGCTCGAAACGCACCGACATCACATCGGCGATGGCCACGGGGAAGAAGGGCGGCCGGATGCTCGATGTGAGGGCGGCATGTGGGTCGTCGGGTCCCCACACGGAGACGGCACAGGCTCCCTTCCACAGTTCGTCGAGCATCGAAAGGCCCTGGATGTGGTCCCAGTGGTAGTGCGTCAGGAACACCCCGACGGACGAGCCCAGCTTCACCCCGTAGGACCGGTAGGCGGCAAGGCCCGTGCCGGCGTCGATGAAGGCGATGGCCTTGCGATCTTCCACGATGGCGTAACACGACGTGTTGCCTCCGTAGCGGTCGAAGTCGGGACCGGACACGGGAATCGACCCGCGACTCCCCAGAACGACGAGGTGTGTGTCCGCCATCGATCCCTTCCCAACCATGTCCCGAACAACGGCCGGGCCGCACCGCCCGAGCCAACCGGCGAGGGCACAGTAGCAAGGTGCCGGGCAGCGGACGGCAGGACCTGGGGGTAGGCTCGCACCGGGTTCAGCCGCCGTGCGGAGGAGGGTGTGTGGCCAAACCGGTGATCCTGGCTGTGGACGACGATCCTCAGGTGCTCGCCGCGGTCCGCAACGATCTGCGAACCCGGTACGGCGGTGACTACCGCATTGTCGGGGCGGCCTCCGGGCCCGAAGCCGTCGACGCCGTCGAGGAGCTCTACGACGGCGGCCGCACCGTTGCGGCGTTCGTCGTGGACCAGCGGATGCCCGGCATGACCGGCACGGAGTTCCTGACCCGTGCGATCCGGGTGTTCCCCGAAGCCAAGCGTCTCCTGCTCACCGCCTATGCGGACACGGACGCCGCCATCGACGCCATCAACGCCGTCGGCCTCGACCACTACTTGCTGAAGCCATGGACGCCCGCAGAGGAGCGTCTCTACCCGGTGATCGACGACGTGCTCGACGACTGGCAAGCACACGCGCCGAAACCGTTCGACGGCGCCCAGGTCCTCGGCACGACATGGTCGCTTCCGACGTACGAAATCAAGACGTTCCTCGCTCGCAACGGTGTCCCGTACGTGTTCCGCGACATCGAGCGGGACCATGACGCCGAAGCCGTCATCGCAGCCCAGGGCGAGCGGGTGAAGCTCCCGGTGGTGATGCTGCCGGGTGGCGACATCCTGGTCGGCCCCGAGACCCACGAGCTCGCCGAGGCGGTGGGCATCCACGCAGACGCCACCGAGCCGTTCTACGACCTCATCGTCATCGGTGGCGGACCGGCAGGGCTCGCCGCTGCGGTGTATGGCGCATCGGAAGGGTTGAGCACCGCCATGATCGAACGGCAGGCGCCCGGCGGACAGGCCGGAACGAGCTCGCGTATCGAGAACTACCTGGGATTCCCCAAGGGCGTGAGCGGAGCCGACCTCGCACGGAGGGCGACATCCCAGGCCACCCGCCTCGGGGCGGAGCTGATCACTGCGGCCGAGGTGTCGTCGATCGAAGCGAAGGGGAACCTCAAGACCGTCAACCTCGCCGGGGGGCGGAAGCTGACATGTCGGGCGCTCATCGTCGCAACGGGGATGACGGTCCGGCGACTCGACGTGCCCGGATACGAGCGCTTCGAGGGCGCAGGCGTGTACTACGGCGCTGCCGCCACCGAAGCGGAGACCTACCGCGACCGTCACGTGTACGTGGTGGGCGGCGCGAACTCGGCAGGACAGGCTGCGGTGATGTTCTCGAAGACCAGTTCGAAGGTCACGATGATCGTGCGATCGGAGTCGCTCGGCGAGAAGATGTCGCAGTACCTCATCGATCAGATCGAAGCCATCGACAACATCGAAGTCCTCACCGGGACCCGCGTGGTCGAAGTGGTGGGTACGGATCGCGTGGAGCACATCGAGCTCGAGACGATCGCCACCGGCGACACGCAGACCCGGGAGGCTTCGGCGCTCTTCATCTTCGTCGGCGCCGTCCCCCACTCGCAGTTCCTCGCAGGATCCGTCGAGATGACCGACCGCGGGTTCATCTACACCGGCAACGACGTGACGACCTTCACGAACGAATGGCCGCTCGATCGCGACCCCTTCGCCTTGGAGACATCGGTGCCGGGCGTGTTCGCCGCCGGTGACATCCGCCAGGGCGCGGTTCGACGCGTGGCCAGTGCCGTCGGCGAGGGCTCGGTGGCGGTGACCTTCGTCCATCGGTACCTCGACACGGTGTGATCTGGAACCAGTGTGACTGAGAGCCTTCGCAACGTCCCGCTCCTCGCCGACCTCCCCGAGGCCGACCTGCAACGTCTCGAGGCTGCCGCCGGTGAAAGCCGGCACACCGCAGGTGACGTGCTCTTCGAGGAAGGGGCCGAGGCCGACGAGGCGTACCTGATCTCGGAAGGCGAGATCGAGATCCTCAAGGAGCTGTCCGGCCAGCACGTGCGCATCGCTGTGTCGGGCCCCGGCGACATCGTCGGGGAGATGGGCCTCCTCACCGGTGAGCCGAGGTCGGCGACCGCCAAGGCGCTGACCGATTGCCGGCTGATCACGATCCCCAAGGCCTGTCTCGACGACGTCCTGGCCACGAGCGCGGAAGCGAACCGGGCGCTCTTCAACGTGTTCATCCACCGGTGGCGGGAGCAGGAGTCTTCGCTGCGCCAATCCCAACGCATGGCCCAGATCGGCGTCTTGACAGCGGGCCTGGCGCACGAGATGAACAACCCCGCCGCTGCGGCTGCGAGCGCCTCCGAGGCGCTGCCGCCGGTGGTCCATCGGGCCGTCGAGCTCGCTCTCGATCTGCCGCGCGGCGTCGAGATCCCGACGCCCTCACAACCGGGGGTGATCCTGTCGTCGTTGGCTCGGGCGGACGTGGAGGAGGAGCTCGAGGAAGCTCTCGAGGACCTCGACGTACCGGAGCCGTGGCGACATGCCGCAGCGTTGGAGCAGGCCGGATTCCGCGCGGAGGATCTCCCGAAGCCGGGACCGCATGCCGCAGAGGTGACCCTCCTGGCAGCAACGGTGGCCGAGGCGGATTCGTTGGCGAGCCAGATCGGCGAGGGAACGCACCGCCTCTCCGAGCTCGTCGGCGCCCTGAAGTCCTACACGTTCTTGGACCGCGCCCCGGTGCAGGATGTCGACGTCACCAAGGGCCTCGAGGACACGCTGCTCATCTTGAAGTCGAAGCTCAAGAACGTGCGGGTGACGAAGCACTACGCCGACGACATCCCCACGATCACCGCTCACGGCAGCGAACTCAACCAGGTGTGGACGAACCTCATCGACAACGCCATCGACGCCATCGAGGAAGCCGGCCTCGAGGATGGCGAGATCACGGTGTCCGTGGACGCCATCGACGACGGCGTCCAAGTCGAAATCGCCAACACCGGCAACACGATCCCGCCGGACGTGATCGACCACATCTTCGATGCCTTCTTCACCACCAAGGAGCCCGGCAAGGGCACCGGCCTCGGCCTCGACATCGCCTACTCGATCATCGTGAGCCAGCACCGGGGATCCCTCACCGTCACCTCCACCGACGGTCTCACCACCTTCACCGCAACCCTCCCGATCGAACAGTCCAGCCACGAGCCATGAGCCATGAGCCATGAGCCGTGAGCCATGAGCCATGAGCCATGAGCCATGAGCCATGAGCCAAGGGTGCGAGCGAAGCTCGCTCCTCTTGACTCTCCCCCGGCTCCGCCGGGTGAGATGTTCAGCGGTGCCACCGCAGCATGTGCAGTTCCGAAGGAACTGCTGACGGATTCGCCCCTGCGAATCCGCGGGGCCAGCCCACGAACCTCGATCCTGCGAAGAACCATGTCAGGTGAGCGCCGTTGGCCAAGCGATGCCATCAGCCGGCCCCCTCTGTCTTCCGAGCATCAGCTCGGCAGACATCTCCCCCACCGAAGGTGAGGGAGATTGGATAGGTGCCAGTTGACACCTCAGCTTCATCCTCTAGCTTCGAGGCCGTGACCGACCGCGACCGACAGAATGAGCTGCGCCACCTGATGGGTGCCGCCGGCAGGGCGCATCACGCCGTCTATGGCGGGCCGAATCCTGGGTGGTCGCGGTGGTACGCCGAGTGGATGTACGGCCAGTTGCTCGAACTGACGGAGTCCGATCCGGCCGTCGACACCGTGCAAGCCTGGCTCGAGGAGGCCGATCGCCGCTACCGCGAGGAGGAGCCTGCAGGGAGCTGGCCCGGTCACTACGCCACCTGGATCATCGAGTGGGACGCCGACGCCACCGAGCATTGAGAGCCTCCACAGCAGACCGACCTCCACTCGCACGGCACTAGCTTCCCGGTATGTGCTTCGACGAACTCACCGGCCAATTCGCTCTTCTGACCACGTTCCGCAAGGACGGCACACCCGTCCCCACGACGGTCTGGTTCGCCCGGCTGGGCGACGAGGTGGTCGTCGGCACGGGGCACGCAACTGGCAAGGTGAAGCGCATCGGGAACAACCCGGATGTCACCCTCGAGCGCTCGAACTTCCGCGGAAAGCGAAAGGGCGGCCCAGTCTGCACCGGAGCGGCTCGTCGGGTCGGGGGAGACGAAGCGTC